>JAJYOS010000413.1 GCA_021796055.1 Bacteroidota bacterium | reverse complement strand
TCCTCGACGAGGAATTTCTTCAAAGTCTTGGCAGCGGTCTCGGGATCTTTATGAGCGCCCCCGACGGGTTCGGGCACTATCCGGTCGATGATACCCTGTTTAAGCAAATCCTTTGCGGTCAGCTTGAGCGCCTCGGCAGCCTGCTCCTTGTAGTCCCAACTCCTCCACAGGATTGAAGAGCAGGATTCGGGAGCGATGACCGAGTACCAGGCATTCTCCATCATCAGGATCCGATTGCCGACCCCGAGGCCCAGCGCGCCTCCAGATGCTCCCTCGCCGATTATGGCCACCACAATGGGTACCTCAAGTCTCGCCATTTCAAAGAGGTTCCTTGCGATTGCCTCTGCCTGGCCGCGTTCCTCGGCTTCTATGCCCGGGTACGCGCCGGGCGTATCAAGAAGGGTAATCACCGGCTTGCCGAATTTCTCGGCCAGCTTCAACAATCGCAAAGCCTTCCGGTATCCTTCCGGATTAGGCATGCCGAAATTCCTGTAAATGTTCGACTTGGTGTCGCGCCCCTTTTGCTGCCCGATAATCATTACAGTCTTCCCGTCGAGCTTGGCGAAGCCTCCGACCACCGCATGGTCGTCCCCGAAATGCCTGTCGCCGTGAAGTTCGATGAAGTCTGTCGTCATCAAGCTTATGTAATCCAACGTGTACGGCCTTTCGGAGTGACGGGCTAATTGTACGCGCTGCCACCGGGTCAAATTCGAATAAATATTCGTTCTTAGATCATCAACGCGCGATTCAAGTTTCTTAATTTCGTCTTCAATGTCAAGCTGGTCTGAAAGCTTCCGCATTTCGGCTATTTTCTGCTCCAGCTCGGCTATCGGTTTTTCAAATTCCAGGTTCTGTTTTGCCATAATGTCAAAAAAGGTAACCAGGCATAGCACATAAAGTCAAGTATGCCCCGAAACACCATCTGAACTATTTTGTCGCAGACGTGAAAAAAAGCCGGTCATGGCATATATTGAAAAGAGGTCGGGAGGAATATGAGAAGAATCGTCGTAATGTTTTTGTTGCTGACGGGGGCTCTGTTTGTGCCGAATACCGGTCACGGGCAAGACCTTCTGGTCAACCCTCAGGATCAGAAGTACATTTTTACTGCAGGAAATGATGGCACGGAGGGATTTCTCTATAATCCGGCATATCTCGGTCTGTACGACCGCGGCAGCGAGCTCGACGCATATTATTTCTATCCAAGCGAAGGACGGTTGCTTCCGGTCGGAGACAGATTCCACGACTTAGGGATATTCGCCCAGGGCGGGAAGGTCGGTCTGGCGTACAGAAATGCAGCGAGTTCGAGACAGGGCCTGAATCAGTATTCGGTGGGCCTGGGGCTCGGAAACCAGCGGGCTGCAGTCGGAGTCGCGCTTTCTCTGATGAATATCACGGGGTCAGGTTCGAGATGGTTTCCTTCGGTTGGAATTATCTGGAGGCCGGACCGGTACCTGAGTTTCGGGGCAGCTTATCACAATTTTACAAACCAGCCGTTCGGGATTCATCCTGTCGAGAAGACCGCCAACTTTGGAGTCGGTATTCGTCCGTTTGGGACCGACTTCCTGACATTGAGCGGCGACTTGATTACCCCGGTCCATAACGATGGATATAAACTCGGGGCGTCGGTGGAGTTTCTACCCGGCTTCAAGTTATACGGCATCTACGACCGCTCCGGGTATGGTTACGAACCCAACGCAGGAGGCACAGCCTCTATTGTGCTCCCATCGACTCAAGCCACACTCCCCTCTGTCTGGGGGAATTCAACGATTTCATTCGGCATCAGCTTCAATTTCGGAACTCACATCCAGGCGGAGGGATTTTCCAGCTATCAATCCGCCAGATATACAGCCACTTACGGGCGTGTGATGCTGACGTCGCAGGATTTGAAGACGATAGTACCTGAGGAGAGAATTGCGGAGATCGTGATAAAGGGAGGAATACACGACGGACTCGAGTCAACGCCCTTTTTTGTCAAACCGGGAAAGACGCTCCTCACATACGTCGATCAAATCAGGAAATGCGGCGACGACCAGTCTGTCAAGGCACTCATTCTTAAGATATACCCCTTTTCAACCAGTGAAAGTTTCTTCGCACTTTCGGCAGAGACGCAGGAGCTCGCCGACGCGGTGAAATATGTGAGGGAAAAAGGGAAGAAAGTCTACGCTTTCCTGGCAGATGACAGCGGTGTAAATGAGCTTTACCTCGCAACTGCCGCGGACAAAGTCTACATGGCGCCCGTGACTTTCGTATCAGGTTACGGCGTCGACATGGATCTCATCAGACTTAAGGGATTCTTCGACAGGCTTCATATATCATGGAACGTCAGAACTGCAGGCAAGTACAAATCTACTTTCCATACTGAATACACCGACTCGGCCACCCCGGATCAGTCCAGGCTCATCCACGAGCTCGTCGATAACATATATGCCCAAATGATCAGTCAAATAGAAGTCAACCGTCACATTTCTCCGGGCGCAGGGATGAAGGAGGAAATTTCCGGACTCATTTCTGCGAGCCGGGCCGCCGAGATCGGTTTGGTCGACGGGGTCGCATATTTTGACCGGTTCAAGAAAGATGTGAACAAGGACGTGTTCGGTGCTGAAGCCGAGCCGGCGACGGTCGACCCGGCACATGTCAGGAAGTACGTTACGGAATGGGGGAAGAAGCCGGAAGTTGCAGTTGTGGGAGTTTACGGCGCGATAACGACCGGTGAGAGTTCGCCTCCATCTCCGTTTCCGATACCTTTCCTGGGCGGAGACAGGACAACCGGCTCGGAGACCGTTGTCAGACAAATCCGGGAAGCGGCTTCAAACGGCGACATAAAGGCAATTGTACTCCGTGTTAACAGCGGCGGCGGGTCGGCGCTTGCATCTGATGAGATTTACAGTGCAATTAAAGAGGCCCGTAAGCAGAAGCCGGTAGTCGCCTCTTTCGCGAACATGGCGGCGAGCGGCGGGTATTATGTCGCGGCAGGCGTCCAGAGAATCTTTGCGGAGCCCGCAACCCTGACCGGGAGCATCGGCGTTCTGATCGAGTTCCCCGTCTTGACCGATTTTCTGGAGAAGGACCTCGGCGCCAAAGTGGAGAACTATCAGGCAGGGAAGTATTCCAACCTCCTCTCCCCGTTCCACAGCTGGGACAGCACAGACAACAAGTACATCGACGCTTTCCTAAACGAAACATATAACGACTTCATGACTAAGGTAGCCGAGGGGAGGAAGTTGAGCCTGAGCCGGGTAAACGAGCTGGCACAGGGAAAGGTCTACACCGGAATGCAGGCGAAAGGTGACAGTCTTATAGATGAGTACGGCGGTCTCGACAAAGCTATCAGATATGCCGCCGACGTTGCGGGAATATCGGGCAACTACCAGGTCAGGATGTTTCCGGTCCCGGGATTCAGCCTGGGCAGCTTTTTCAGGATAACCGCTGCGATTATGCAGATGGTTTCAGATTGAAACGAATGTGATCTGTTTCTATTTTCTAATTACCAAATCAACTATCGGAGCAAAAAAATATGAAAAAAAGATTATTTACACCCGGCCCCACGCCGATCCCGGAAAGCGTAATGCTTGCCATGGCGGAGCCAATTATCCATCACAGAAATCCGGAATTTGTAGAAATTCTGACAAGCGTAAATGAAAATCTGAAGTATCTCTTTCAAACGAAGAATCCAGTTCTTACACTCACCAGCTCCGGCACAGGGGCAATGGAAGCCTCCGTCGCCAACCTTCTCTCACCCGGCGATAAGGCGATTTTTGTTAACCTCGGGAAGTTCGGCGAGCGCTGGGGGCAAATAATGAAGGCCTACGGCGTCGAACCGGTTGAAGTGAAGATCGAATGGGGAACCGCTCCTACCGCGGAGCTCATTCTTCAGACACTTAAGAACAATCCAACGACAAAGGCGGTCTTCCTGACGCACAGCGAGACCTCGACCGGCGTATTTACGGACATCAAGTCAATAGCGGCAGCCGTGCACGAGAAGTACGACATCGCAGTTGTCGTCGACGGCATTACATCGGTAGGCGCCCATGAGATGCGCTTCGATGAATGGGGACTGGATGTTATCGTAACCGGTTCTCAAAAGGGACTTATGATTCCCCCGGGGCTGGCTTTTGCGGCGGTGAGCGAACGCGCACAAAAAATGATGGAGACATCAAAACTTCCGAAGTACTATTTCAGCTTCAAGAAAGCGCTGAAATCCCACGCCGATAACGATACACCGTACACACCCGCGATCACTCTCGTAATCGGGCTCGAAAAAGGTCTGCGCATGATACGTGAAGAGACCGTCGAACACGTCTGGCAGCATCACAAGATGTTGTCGGAGGCGGTCAGAAACGGCTGCAAGGCCATCGGCCTGGAGCTGTTCGGTTCACCAGCATCGCATGCCGTCACAGCAGTCAACGTGCCGCAGGGAGTCGAGTATTCCAAGTTCAACAAGATTCTGAAGCAGAAATACGGAATAACGACCGCCGGCGGACAGGACCACCTGAAGGGGAAGATTTTCAGGGTGTCCCATCTTGGATATTATGATGAGGTCGATATCGTTGGCGCAGTTGCCGCCCTTGAATGGACGCTTCACGATTTGAATTTTAAATTTGAGCCTGGCTCAGGTGTTACCGCCGTACAAAAGACCTTCGCGGAATATGCAGCGAAGACGGCGGACGAATCAACCGCATCCCGACAAGGCCGGGAGAAGGCGGAGGCGTTAAAATGAAGGTACTGGTCACCGATCCAATTGAACAGGTTTGCACCGATATCCTCGCCAAGGAGGGAATTGAAGTCGATGCGAAACCGGGGCTTCCTCCCGATGAAATCAAGAAGATCATCGGCGGTTACGACGGTTTGATAGTCCGCAGCGGAACGAAAGTGACCGCGGACATAATAGCCGAAGCGAAGTCTATGAAGGTAATCGGGCGTGCGGGAGCGGGTGTCGACAACATCGACGTCGGCGCCGCGACGCGCAAAGGCATCGTGGTCATGAATACTCCGGGGGGCAACACGATTTCAACCGCCGAGCACACCATGGCGCTCATGTTGTCGCTCGCGAGAAATGTCCCCCAGTCGTATCAATCCATTCAGAACGGGAAATGGGATCGAAAGAAGTACACCGGTACCGAGCTTTTCGGGAAGACTCTCGGAGTGATTGGTCTCGGAAAGGTGGGGAGAGAGGTCGCGATTCGGGCGAAGGCGTTCGGTATGAGCGTCATCGGCTACGACCCGCTGTTGTCCGCAGAGGCCGCATCCAACCTGGGATTTGAGCTTGTGTCGATCAACGATATCATCGTTCGTTCCGATTTCATAACTGTTCACACTCCCTTGACGGAAGAGACCCGCGCCGTCCTTGGTGAGAAAGCTTTTGCGGCCTGCAAACACGGCGTTCGCATAATCAACTGTGCCAGAGGCGGCATTGTGGATGAAGAGGCGCTGCTGAAAGCGCTGGAAAGCGGAAAAGTGGCCGGCGCTGCCCTCGATGTCTTTATTAAGGAACCTCCGGGAGATAATCCCCTTTTCAAACATCCGAAGTTCATTGCAACCCCGCACCTCGGCGCATCCACTGAAGAGGCCCAGGAAAAGGTTGCCAAGCAGATAGGGGAACAGCTCGTCGATTTCTTCAAGGGAAGAGGGATTGCCGGCGCCGTCAATATCATCGACTACCAGACGGCAGTCAGCGACGAGCTCCGGTCGTACCTCATGCTTGCGGAGAAAATCGGGTCGCTCCAGGCACAGCTTCTCTCCGGCAAGATCAAGTCCATCTCCGCTTCCTATCGCGGTGCGTTGCTCCAGAATTCGTCCGAACTTCTTTCTACCGCGTTTCTAAAAGGAATGCTCGATGGCCTCATGTATGCACCGGTCAATTTCGTCAATGCCCCGGTAATCGCGAAGGAAATGGGGATTGCTCTCAGCGAAAAGAAAGAGAAAGATGGAGAACACTATCCCTACCTTTTGACAGTCGAAGTGCTGACCGATCGTGAGGAGAGGACTGTCTCCGGCACCGTGTTCAGCCAAAAAGAGATGAGAATCGTCGGCATCGACAAGTTTCATTTCGAGATTGTTCCTGAAGGCAGGTTGTTGTTCTATTCCAACCTTGACAGGCCGGGCATGCTCGCTGCCGTGGGCGGTATTCTAGCCTCGGCGAAGATCAACATTGCGGGTGTGTCCCTTGGAAGGTCGGCACCCGGTGACAAGGCTATCACCATTATGAGTATTGATAATGAGATACCTGAGCCGGTGCTGAAGGAAATATCGAAAGTAGAGGG
>JAJYOS010000412.1 GCA_021796055.1 Bacteroidota bacterium | reverse complement strand
AGAATTTCCCGAACCCTTTCAATCCGACGACTAATATCAAATATCAGATTGCTGATTTTGGATTTGTATCGTTGAAGGTGTACGATATACTCGGCAGAGAGGTGGAGATGCTGGTTAACGAGAGACAGGCCCCGGGGTCTTACTCCGTGAATTTCAACGCAGCCGGTCTTCCGAGCGGAGTGTATTTCTACAGGATTGACGTGGTCGGTGAAAGCAGGAAAAGTTTTTCGTCGGCGAAGAAACTTGTACTTGTGAAATAGTATCGGCTGAAACTCGACAGAAATGATTGTGAGATCAAGTCATGTGCGGTAACTCGACGAATGTGAAGTCAGTTGCCATCTTTTTGGCAATTGCATTAATGATATCGGGCTGCTCGAAAAAGAGCTCGGTCACAGGCCCTCCGGGAGGAACCGGTTCCGCGACTATTTACCTTGATAGCACGCGGCAGGTTATCAGAGGATTCGGTGCCGCAAACATTGTCGGCTGGCGGCCGGATATGACTGCCGGAGAAATTCAGACGGCTTTCGGGACCGGTCAAGGCGAACTTGGGTTTACGATAATGCGTCTTCGCATTTCACCGGACTCGACACAATTCGGCATCAACATCCCTTCGGCGAAGTCGGCATCTTCGATGGGGGTGACAATCATTGCCAGCCCGTGGACGCCTCCTGCGTGGATGAAGAGCAACGACAATCCTGTCGGCGGGACTCTCGATACCGGTGCGTATGCGGCATACGCCTCTCACTTGAAAGCCTTTGCCGATACGATGTCGGCAAATGAAGTCTCGTTATATGCAATCTCGGTCCAGAACGAACCGGATGCGGGTGTGACCTACGAATCATGCTATTGGAATGGGACACATTTTCTCAATTTCATGAAGAACAATGCGCCATCCGTTGGAGTCCCTGTCTTCATGCCCGAATCGATGAACTTCAGTCATTCATTTTCCGATCCTGCTCTGAACGATCCCGCCGCTGCTGCAAATATCGCTTTCATCGGCGGACATATCTATGGCAGCAGTCCCTCTCCTTACCCACTCGCTACTGGCGTGGGCAAAGAAGTGTGGATGACCGAATACCTCGACCTTGACACAACCTGGAACGGGGTATTAAGAACAGCCGAGAGTATGGATGATTGTATGAACGCGCAGATGAGCGCGTACGTATGGTGGTACATCGTGCGGTTCTATGGCCCGATTGACGAGAGCGGCATCGTTACGAAGAGAGGATACGTCATGTCTCAATACGCAAAGTTCATTCGGCCGGGTTTCTATAGAGTCGGCGCCACGGCAAATCCTCAGTCAAATATTTCCCTGACGGCCTACAAGAACGGCTCTAATGTCGTCATAGTCGTTCTGAATACGGGTTCGACTTCGATCAGCCAGGAATTTACGATACCGAATGTGAGTGCTTCTGCTTTTACGCCTTATGTCACGTCGATCAGAAAGAATTGTGTACAGGGGAATAGCATTCCAGTGTCGAATGGTCGCTTCACAGCCACTTTGGATTCATCCAGCGTGACGACTTTTGTGTCGAACTGACAGAAAGGCTTCTGAGAGGGCATATGCCCGTGGACGAAGCGCGGTGTAACCGGGGATCAGTTTTCACCGATGATGAAGATTGTTCCGGTGGTCCGCGCAGTATCGGGAAGGCCCTTTAAGACAAATGTGCGCAGCCGAAACCAGGGTGCCGGATATTTCAGCGTCACTTTTAACGAAGCCGGTCCGGCGAGCGGACTCTATTTCTACATTATTATTACGGATAAATTCTCTTCCGTGAGAAGGCTTTTGTTATTAAAATGAGAACGGATGCGCACGACTCCGAGAACGACAACTGAAACATATAAACTCTGAGTAAACTAAAGGCAATGAAATGAGAAATACTTTGCGACCATATATACTCGTATCCTTCTTAATCTCATGCTTCTGGACGATGACAGCCGCTGCGCAGCCGACCGGCGGCCCGTACGGCCCCGTTCGGGAGACATACAAGCTTCCTGTCGTGCCCGGCAGAATATATTACGTCGCGGTCGACGGAGATTCGACACAGACCGGCGAATCACTGAGCAAACCCACAACGCTTGAAGCCGCTATCGCGCGCGTAAAAACAGGCGACGCGATCATCATGCGCGGCGGGACGTATCGGACCGGTGACCTCGTGTTGAACCAGGGAATTACAATTCAGCCCTATCAGGATGAACAGCCTGTATTGAAAGGAACTTATGTCGCCGCCAACTGGCGAAACCTGGGAAACGGGTTGTGGGTGACAAAATGGAACCGTCTCTTTCCCGCCAGGCCCGCGGACTGGTGGCAGAGGAGCATCGAAGGTAAGAAAACCCCGCTCTGTCTCTTCAACGACGACATGGTCTTTGTGAACGGAAGATTCCTCCAGGCTGTCGGCTGGGAAGGAGCGGTCGATGCTAACACGTACTACATCGATTACGACGACAGCCTCGTGTACATCGGCACCGACCCGACTAACCGCCTGGTCGAAATCACCGCCTTCGACGCGGCGATTCTCAGGACGACCGGCGAATGCCACGGCAAGAAGTCGGACCACAAGGGCTACACCATACGCGGGATAACCTTCACGCAGTACGCATACCGCGCGCTCGAAGTCGAAGGCACCGAGCCTGACAGGGCTGAAGACGAGTCGCAGTTCGGAAAGGACGTCGTCGGTACGACACTCGAGAACTGCACTATCACCTACTGCTCCCGTGTCGCGGGATATTTCAGGGGCGACCGTTTCACCATGCGGCACTGCAAGATAAGCGACACAAGCACGGAAGGTGTTTACGTAATTGCCTCAAACGATATTCTGCTCGAGGACAACATTTTTGAGCGGAACAACATCGAGAATATCACCGGCTACTATCCCGCCGCGGTGAAAATATTCAACCAGTGTCACAGGCCGGTCTTCAGGAACAATCTCGTGACCGATCTTCCCAATTCGAACGGGGTTTGGTTCGATGTCGGTGAAGTGGACGGGGTGTTTGTGAATAACATCGTCGAAAACGTCGGCTACGTGGAGAAGACAACCTCCACGAAGCAGGTCTGGCCGAGCAGCAATGGATTCTTTTTTGAAATCTCGAAAGGCGCCGTCGTCACGGGAAACCTGTTCGTCAATTGTGATCACGGGATGATGATACTCAACAGCTCGAATGTGAAGGTATATCAGAACACTTTCGTGAATAGCATGGCATGCTTCGGCCGGAACGGACGAACGCCCGCCGGTGACCGGTTCGGCTGGCATTCGAGCACCGGGCCGGATGTCGATAACCGGGAAGGCCATGTCTTCGTAAACAATCTTCTGACGGGCGGCGAGAATTTTACGAGACCGCTTCTCTTCGTCTGGCAGCCGTCCAATCTATGCGGCCGCCTCTCGAAGCCCGAGCTCAGCGAGTTCAATCACAACGTTTATGTTCGCAACATCGGCCAGACCTCGTACCCGCTGATCCTGTGGAGTCCTGCACAGAACGATTCTTGCCAGGCCGGATTTGACTCGCCGGAGGCCCTGCACAAGTCTCATCCGGAATTCGAGGCCGACAGCCGGCTCTATACTGGTTACTACAACTCCATCTTCCGAAGCGCGATGCTCGGTGATTATCACCTGCTGCCGGATTTCCCGGGCTCAAAAAGCGCAATGGCACTCCCGAAAGATATCGCCAAACTTCTCGGTCAGCCGGGGAACGAAGGAGCGTACGTAGGTGCTTATCCGCCTGTGTCTCGATGACTTGAGAATCAGCATATTTCTCCTTGTCCGGAAAACTTGACGGTGAGTTCAATGGGAGCTAATACTTATATTTCATGCACAAAGAAAGTTGCGGAATGGAAGAACTGACAAGAAGAATCGGTGAATGTATAGAACGAGGGAAGGTCAATAGACCGTCTCCCTATCCGAAGGAGATGCAGGGACAGGACGGCTCGGATGAATTGACCAGACAGGCTCTCGACGCGGGGGTCGGTCCGGAGGAAATCCTGCAGGCGTGCAACGACGGGATGAAGCGGATCGGCGACCGGTTCAGCCGTAATGAAGTGTTCGTGCCGGAGCTGCTGATGGCGGCAAAGGCTATGAACGCGGTCATGGCCCATCTCAAGCCATACTTCCAGACGGGAACGGTCAAGGCGAAGGGTAAGCTCGTCATCGGGACCGTCGCTGGAGACCTCCACGACATCGGAAAGAATCTTGTCGCAATGGTCGTGGAGGGAAACGGGTGGGAAGTGATCGACCTCGGTGTCGATGTTAAGCCCGCAAAATTTCTCGATGCAATAAAACAGAATGCCGGCTGCGCAGTCGGGTTAAGTGCGCTGCTGACCACCACTATGGCAAACATGGGAAAAACGATTCAGGAGATCAAGTCTCAGTTTCCAACGACTCGCGTCATTGTCGGAGGCGCGCCGCTGACACAGAAGGCCGCAGACCAGATGGGGGCAGATGGATACGCGCCTAACCCGCAGAGAGCGGTGGCATTGCTTAACGAGATCGCACAAAGATGAAGTCACTTCTCGAAGCGTTGAAGGGCGGCCGGGTCCTCGTCTCGGACGGGGCGTGGGGAACGATGCTCCAGGAACGCGGGCTTCAGCCGGGTGAATGTCCGGAATTGTGGAATGTCACGCGTCGTGCCGATGTGTATGCCGTTGCAAAAAGCTATGTCGATGCAGGCGCAGATATGATTTTGACGAACAGTTTCGGCGGTTCGCCGATAAAACTCGCCCACTACGGGCTTCAGGACCGCGCGGCGGAACTGAACGAAGCCGCCGCTGCTATTTCGAGAGAGGCGGCCGGGAACGACCGATTCGTCCTGGGCTCGGTTGGGCCGACAGGCGAAATACTTATGACGGGACAAGTCGCCGAAGAGGCGGTCTACGACGGATTCCGTATACAGGCAAATGCTCTTAAAAAAGGTGGAGTCGACGCGATACTCGTCGAGACGATGTCCGCCGTTGATGAGGCCACTATTGCTATCCGTGCGGCGAAGGAGGCGACGGGCCTGGAAGTCATTTGCACTTTCACCTTCGACAGGACGGTCACCGGCGAGTATCGGACCATGATGGGCGTTTCTCCCGCTGACATGGCGAAAGCGGTGAAGGAAGCGGGCGCTTCCATCATCGGTGCCAACTGCGGAAACGGGTTCGATCAGATGATAGAAGTCGTCAGGGAAATCCGGAAGGCCGACCCGTCGACGCCGGTTCTTGTCCACGCCAACGCCGGTTTGCCGTCGGTCGAAGGTGGGAAGCTCGTTTATTCAGAGACGCCGGCAATGGTAGCGGCAAAGGCGCGCGAGCTCGCAAAGTGCGGTGCCAACATCATCGGCGGCTGCTGCGGCACTACTCCCCTGCACATACGAGCTCTTGTGAAGGAGTTGAAGACATTGTGAGTCTGCAAGAAACCGAAATAGAAAAGGATGTTTTCGAAGTCGCGGTAGAAACAGGCGACCTGCCGCTCGAGAGAACTGAGATCGAATTGACACTCGGTTATTCGGATGGCGAAATACCCGTTCATTTTGCAGGGATGATAAACGAAGCCATCCTTCAACTGCCGAAGCGCTGCGAGATCAGGGCCGGCTATCGGCTCCTCGATGTCGAGAGGCCGCCGGGGCGATATGATGGACTTATAGTCGGGGGCAAATTCTTCAAGATGGACAAGATCGTCACGAGCCAGCTCAAGAAAGCTTCCAAGGCGGCATTGTTCGTCTGCACGATCGGATCTTCGATGGAGCATTGGGCCAAGGATCTTCTAAAACACGGTGACCCGGCGCTCGGCTACATTGCCGACGTTACCGCGTCAGTTGCGGCGGAAACCGTCACCAATGTCCTTCACGATCATATAAATGAGCGTATGCTTTCCCGCGGACTGAAGATTACAAACAGGTACAGCCCCGGATACTGCAACTGGCAGGTTTCCGAGCAGCATCTTCTGTTCTCTCTGCTGCCGGGCGGGTTCTGCGGAGTGACGCTGTCGGAATCTGCACTGATGTCCCCGATCAAGTCGGTAAGCGGTGTGATCGGGGTCGGACCGGATGTCGAATGGAAAGATTATATCTGTGACAGGTGCGGCGTGAAGGACTGTACCTACAGGGCGACGCGATCCGCCGCGGCTGAGAAAAGAAGTTGAGGTACGTTTGTATCTGCGGGACATTCGAAACCATAAATACTAAACTCGAAACAAATCCAAAAATGTAAAACTCGAAACCAAAAACAAAATCCTCTACGGTTTTTGAGGATTGGGATTCGTTTAGAATTTCCACCGAAGGACGCTATGT
>JAJYOS010000411.1 GCA_021796055.1 Bacteroidota bacterium | reverse complement strand
AAATAAGGTGGGCAATAGGTTGAAAATTCTTCTCCTTGTACGTGATCTTCTACTTGTCACATTTGCTGTATTGTTTGTTGTGAACATTGTGATGACGGCAGAGAGCAGGTTCGGCGTCAATTGGCTCGGCTTGGCGATAGGAGTGTTCCTGATAATTTACGGGAACTATTTACCCAGGATTCCTCAGAACTGGTCCGTCGGGATGAAGACCCGATGGACTCTGTCCTCAGAAATTGTCTGGAAGAGGACACAAATTCTTGGTGGATGGTTGACTGCAACACTCGGTATGATATTCGTCGTCTTCACTGTCCTGAGGCTCAGCATTAGCATTCCGGTCTTGCTGGGCATTCCTGTGGCCGTCATCATAGAAGTCTATTCTTATATCACGTACAAGAAAGTCAGTCGTGCTAACGTCGCCAAGACTTAGAATTTGCCGGGCCTGCCAATTCTTGGAGTTGCGATGTAAGACTTTGTGAAGCGGGCATGATGTTGATGGAACTCGTCTGTGAATTGAATCCCCGTGCCCTAATGGCAGTATTAAGTTATCCTGAATTCGGGTGAACGAAATATTAAATAAGAACTTGCTACATTGGAACAGGGAGAGGTGTTACCTCTCAACTTTAACCGATAAGACTGTGGAGCAAATCAAATGTTGAGGCAATATTCAGTCATAATACCCCTTTTGGCACTCTTACTCCTTGCCGCGGTGCGGCCGGCATTTTCCCAAACAGGCAACGTAAAGTCGGCCCGCGAGGTCATAATGATGTTGGACAAGGGAAAGTACACAGAGGTCATCTCCAGATTCGACAGTACGATGATGAAAGCGGCACCCGAAGGGAGACTGCGCACAATTTGGACATCGCTTATCGATCAAACCGGCAAGCTCCGACAGGAACTCGGCGATACGGCTTTTCGGTATGGCGGTTATGACATAGTCATAGTGACTTGCAAGTTTGAGAAGTCCGAGCTCGATGTAAAAGTTGTTTTCGATAAGAATTCAAAGGTCGCGGGTCTCTTTTTCGCTCCGCACGTTGAAACCTCTAAAGAATCCGGCAGCGGCGGAGCGAGCCCGTCCGACAGTCTGAAGAGCGTGCCGTACGTTTCAAAAGATGTGTCGTTCGAGAATAAAAAAGCAGGCGTCACTCTGGCCGGTACGCTTACACTCCCCGATTCGCCCGGGCCTTTCCCGGCAGTCGTTCTTATAGCCGGATCGGGACCCAACGACAGAAACGAAACAGTCGCCGGCCACAAATTATTTCTAGCCCTGGCAGATTACCTGACTCGACACGGGATAGCAGTGCTTCGGTACGACAAGCGCGGGGTCGGCAAATCCACCGGCAGCTATGCTTCTGCGACGACAACGGATTTCGCTTCGGATGCACTTACGGCTTTGAATTATCTCACGACGCTCCGTCAGATCGACCACAAGGAGATCGGTCTCGTCGGGCACAGCGAAGGCGGGATAATCGCGCCGATAGTCGCGGACGAGTCGCCGGATGTCGCGTTTGTCGTCCTGATGGGAGGGCCGGGTGTCCCCGGGTTTAAGATCATACTAAGCCAACTTGCCCTCATCGACAGGGCCGTGGGCTTAAGCGACAGCACCGTAAACGCCGCTCTTGTTGTCGAGAAAAAGCTTCTCCACGTCATCATGACAGAGAAGGATTCGGCGAAGGCTGCCGTCAGGCTGAGACGGATTTTGGAAACCGAAGTCAAACAGACAACAGGCGAGGCTGATGCGAGTATCAGTCAGCTGCTTTCACCGTGGTACACTTCTTTCCTCGCTTATGATCCGGTGCCTGCGTTGAGGAAAGTGAAATGCCCGGTTCTAGCGCTGTGGGGAAGTAAAGACCTCCAGGTTCCGCCGGCCGAAAACATGCCCGCGCTTGAGAAGGCACTCAAGAGCGGTGGCAACAAAGATTTCAAAGTTGTCGATATACCGGGACTCAACCATCTCTTCCAGGATGCCAAGACGGGCTCGCCATTGGAATACGGCAGTATAAAGGAGTCGATTTCACCCAGAGCGCTTGAAGTTGTCACGAAGTGGATATTGAAGGAGACGAGGAGTAAGGGCCGGTAGACCGAGGGTGAGAGGATCGCCGGAAGCGGTAACAGCGCGCCATTTCGCTTAATCTTCCGGCCTTCGGCTTTTCTAGTTACAGCCGGCGCTGGCCCGCGAAAGGCATGCGATGGTTGAAATACGCTTCGTGCGGCGGTTTCGTGGGAAGAGATCCTAACGGTCAAAACGAGAACAATCGGTGCCGGGCAGATGCCGCGAAATCGGTTTTTCACCGGGACAAATTGTCGTGGAGCCTGAAAAATGAGAACGAGGAAATCTATCGGTAGGTTGGCGGCCATGTTCGCCATATTGGCCGCATTCCCTTCAGAGCCATCACAGGCATACATACAGAAAAATCGAGAGCTGGTTTGAGGATTTATTCGACGATATCTTTCGCTAAAAGTCGGATATTTGTAACTACCGGATAAATTGCTTGAGGGTTTTTCGCCGCGGCGGATCGTTCTGTTGCCGTACCTGCTTTTTGACGATCTCCCCGGCATCGGAAAATATCTTCATGCGCTCGTCTTTGGTCATCGTGTTCGCAGCCCTCTTGAACGACTTTCCGCCAGCAAACCCACAACGGATTATCGCCGGGGAACAAATTCTCCGATTTCCGGATTCTCCTTTCAAAGAGGCACGAAATTGCTGGCCTCTTTGTTTGTGAAAACGTAAGTTAGTCGTACACAAAACGGGAATGCCATGAAGAAGACGTTCGTTTTTCTCGGCTTGTTTCTATCGTTGATGTCCCTCGGTGTCAGAGCTTCTGCCGATGATGGATACAGGCTCTGGATGAAATATGATTTGATATCCAATCCACAGAAGGTGAAGGAATACAGGGAGTCGATAAAGGCTTGGATGGTAGAAGGAAGTTCTCCCACTATTGAAGCAGCGAAGCACGAGCTGCGGATCGCACTGGACGGGTTGCTCGGTTCGAACATCCCGGAGGTGAGCAGCGTGAAAGAGGACGGCGAATTGATAGCCGGCACCTACACGAGCTCCTCTCCTTTTGCCGCGGCCGGCTTGAAGAACATGGTTATAAAAGTCGGACAAGAAGGCTTCGTCATTCTCAGGGAGAAGGTCAGCGGACAAAATGCAATCGTCATTACAGCAAACACGGAAATCGGGGTACTCTACGGCGTCTTTCATTTTCTCAGGCTTCTTCAAACCGAGCAGGACATCTCAAGTCTTCGGATCATCTCCTTCCCGAGGATTAAACTCAGAATGCTCGATCACTGGGACAATCTGAACGGCACGGTTGAAAGGGGATACGCAGGTTTCTCGATATGGAACTGGCACACGCTTCCGACATTTATAAAACGTCGTTACATCGATTACGCGCGCGCTAACGCGTCCATCGGGATCAACGGAGCTGTCTTGAATAATGTCAACGCCGATCCACGCATAATGACGCGCCACTATCTCAAGAAGGTCGCGGCTCTTGCGGACGTGTTTCGACCTTACGGGATAAAGGTTTACCTGTGTGCCAACTTCGACGCGCCGATAATTCTCGGAAAGATGAAAACCGCTAACCCAACAGATCCGCGGGTGCAGGAATGGTGGAAAGATAAAGCGAAGGAAATCTATTCTTTCATCCCGGACTTCGGGGGATTCCTTGTGAAGGCGAATTCCGAGGGACAGCCGGGTCCTTCGGATTACGGACTCACTCAGGCTGACGGCGCGAATCTTCTCGCGAACGCGGTGAAACCTTACGGCGGTATCGTAATGTGGCGGGCATTTGTCTACACTTACAACGCGAAGGACCGTGCGAAACAGGCTTACGAAATATTCAAACCGCTCGACGGAAAATTCGCGGACAACGTACTTCTCCAGATAAAGAACGGTCCGCTCGATTTCCAGCCGCGCGAACCGTTCACTCCGTTATTCGGCGCGATGCCGAAAACGAATCTCATGATGGAGTTCCAGATTACAATGGAATACCTCGGCCAGGGGACGAGCACGGTCTATCTGGCACCACTGTTCAAGGAGACTCTGGAATCCGACACGTACGCGAAGGGCAAAGGATCAACCGTGGCGAAAGTCATCGACGGTTCACTCGATGCACACACGCTTACCGGGATTGCCGGCGTCTCGAATATCGGCGCCGACCGCAACTGGACCGGCAATGAGTTCGGGCAGTCGAGCTGGTACGCATTCGGGCGACTCGCGTGGAACCCGAACCTCTCGTCGGAGGAAATCGCGGACGAATGGATAAGGATGACCTTCTCGAACGATAAGGATGTCGTGAGTTCAATTGAAGATATGATGATGCAGTCGAGGGAAGCGGTCGTCAATTACATGGACCCGCTCGGTCTTAACATGATTTTCGGTTACGACAACCATTACGGCCCGGGCCCGTGGATAGACTACTCGCCGCATCCCGACTGGAATTCGACTTACTACCACAGGGCGGACAGTTTGGGCATCGGCTTCGATCGAACGAAGAGCGGGAGCGACGCGGTAAGCCAGTATCACCCGCCGCTATCAGGGGAATTTGCCTCGCTCACCGAATGTCCGCCAAAGTTCCTTCTCTGGTTCCATCACGTCAGATGGGATTACAGGATGAAGTCCGGAAAAACGCTCTGGGACGAGATCTGCTATCATTATTATGCCGGTGTCGACAGTGTGCGCGAGATGCAGAAGGTCTGGAATTCATTGAAAGGAAAGATCGACAACGAGGAATGGAACGACGAGCGGATGTTCCTGGAGATCCAGGAAAAAGAGGCGGTGTGGTGGAGGAACGCGTGCGTACTGTATTTCCAAACATTCTCGAAAATGCCGATACCCGCGGGACTTGAGAAACCCGACAAGACTCTTGAGTATTACGAGAGCCTGAAATTTCCCAACGCGCCGGGGACATGGTAGAACAAAAGAACAGCAGGCTTAGGTCGAGATGAATTATCCGAGGAATGTCGGACGATTTGTCATGCACGTTTCCGCCGCGCCGGACAGAGTCTTCCCGCTGCTGTGTCCAGTCAGGGAATACGAGTGGATCGAGATGTGGAGATGTGAGATGGTCCACAGTAAATCCGGTTTTGCCGAGCTCGACTGCGTCTTCAAGACGCGGCACGGCGACGTGGAAGACGTCTGGACCGTGAGCAGATACGAGCCGAATGAGCTGATCGAATTCGTTGTCTCCTCGGCATTCAGGGTGATGAGATACAGCTTCACGCTGAGTCCGGATGGAGAGCACGCGACGAAGATCGTCATCGAGCAGACGGCGACGGCTCTCAACAGAGAGAATGAGAAATATGTCGAGGATCCACATTTCGAGATACACATGAAGATGCTTGAGGTCATGTTGAATCATTATCTCATGTCGGGAAAGATGATTCCCGACGCGGAAGCTGTCAAGAAGGCAACCGGGGCATCTCAAGCGGTCTGAATTGGCTGAGCACTGCGCAATTCTTAAATTAATTCGTTAGGATGTTTTCACTAATATTGGAGGTTGATGTGGCGAAACAGCCAAGCGGGAGCTTGAAGGCCAAACGCGCTTCGCGGGACAGGAAGGTGCTTCGGAAGCATTCGGGTGCTGTGAAGTCATCTCGATCGGCCAATTCGAAGAAAGGCAATACACCCTCTCATGTTTTTGAAAAGGACTCGCTCGACATCCTCCGCTCCGCCCTCGACCAGATCGAGAGAGGCTTTGCTGACCTGCCGTCGTCCGCCCTGCCTATCAAGAACAAGAAAAGCTTCGAAAAGGTAATGGGCGAAGTGGCGGAGCGGATGAAGAACAACTACCCCTACTTTCATCCTTTATATGCCGGCCAGATGCTCAAGCCGCCGCACCCGATCGCGAGAGTCGCGTACATGCTCTCGATGTGGATAAACCCGAACAACCACGCGCTCGACGGCGGACGAGCGAGCTCGAAGATGGAGAAGGAGGCCGTGGCAGAAATCGCGAGAATGTTTGGCTGGGAAACCCACCTCGGCCATCTCACCGGCGGCGGTACGATGGCGAACCTCGAGGCGCTGTGGGTCGCGGGACAACTCAACCCCGGCAGGAAGGTGGTCGCTTCCGAACAGGCACATTACACTCACTCTCGAATAAGCGCCGTGCTGGGACTGAAGTACGAATCGATCCCTTGCGACGGGAGGGGGAGAATGGATATTGCTGCTCTGCGGAAGAGGCTGGATACCGGCGAGATCGGAACCGTAGTCGCGACGATCGGCACGACGGGAATCGGCGCCATCGACCCGCTCCCTAAACTTCTGGAACTGCGCGAACATTACGGCTTCCGGCTTCACGCCGACTCCGCGTACGGC
>JAJYOS010000410.1 GCA_021796055.1 Bacteroidota bacterium | reverse complement strand
CGTACCGGCTGTCAATGTTGAGCCGCGTGGTATATGCGCCGAACCTTACGGACCCCATGACATGCTCCCCGATCTTCAGGTCCGTCACGTTACTTCCCATGCCGGTTACAATACCGCTGAACTCGAGCCCCGGTATGAAGTCTTTCTTCGGAGCCGCCTTGTATAATCCGAGAATTGTAAACACATCCGCGAAGTTAAGCCCGATGGCCCTGATCTCGATCCGCACTTCGTTGTCACCAGGCTCCCCGATTTCTTCTTCCACAAGTGAAAGATTGTTGAGCGAGCCGGCTTTTGTTACGCGATAAGACTTCCTGAGCATTCCTTGTATCCCCTGACTTTATGCTGATAAAACTAAATCAGCTAACCCTCAAATCCAAGTCGCCCCTTTTCGGGTAATGACATGTTGGGGTTTCACGCAAAGATCGCAAAGACATAGAGTCGCAGAGAACGCAAAGTGAATTTATCCTTTTGTTCGCGCGCATCGCGTAAAATATTTTGCCGAATATTGAAGCTGAGTCACCACGCCTTCGCAGTCCAGGCGAGCACGAGTGAAACTTAACAAGCCGCCTCCCGTAGATGTGTTATTGTATGTGAGTCAATCGTCAGGCAGCATTTCACGCAACAGAAGATATAAACAGGAGGGAAGTCATGAATGGAACGTTAGTCGCCATCTTGACTCAGGCGATGCTTCTTTTCGGAGCATCCGCAGGCTTCAATCAACCCAGTTCCGCGAGTTCGTCGGACTATTACGATAAAGTCAGCACGGAAACTATTCAGAAGAGCCTGAATCTGAAGCCGGGGGGGCTTATTCTTCTCGACACCGAGATCGGGAATGTTTCGCTCCAGGAATATGAAGGCAGGGAAGTGAAAGTTGAATTGAAACTCCGCGGGACGCCTGAGGGAATATCAAAATTTCATTTCACGCATAATTTCTTCGGGAATCAGTTGACTCTGAGGGGATGGTGCGAAAACGGCTCTGGGCCGCGTGATTCGTGTTTGCGGCAGGTAGATTTCGTTATCATGATCCCGAGAGGCTCATCTTACGCGGTGAGGGCCACGACGAAGCAGGGGCGGATCGATGCGGCGATTTCCGGGAACATGAAGGGTGTGGAGTTGTCTACCGAAGCGGGAAGCGTGCGAATCGAATTGCCTTTCAATCTCTCCGCCGATATCGACGCCTCAACCTCCGGCATCGGCGGCGTGCGCGTCAGCCCCGCAAACCTGTTCTCGGAGGTGTGCCCGGACTGCGAGATCCATCAAAACGATCGCCTTAAGGTGCGGATGAACGGCGGTGGATCGGTGATCAAGATCTATTCAGGGATTGGGAGTGTATATTTCGAGATCACTCAGGAGAAGAAGAACAGGCCGTCGTAAACATTTAACCGACCTCTGCACGTCCGCCTCAAACCAAGCCTGACATTTTCAAATAACGGTGACGAAGTGAGTCCCGCCGGAGGGCGGGACTCCTCCAATATCCAACAGTTGGGAGGCTCTATCCGGGGACAAACCCTTTCGAATAGTCTCGGATTTCCATGTTAGTTGTCCTCATCACTTCATCATCAACCCGCCAGAAAGAGCCGCGGACTTCCGCTCAAATGACGAAGTCATTTGAGCTCCAGCATTTTTTTCGTGATGACGCGGCTGCCCGATGTCAACCGGTAGAAGTAGACTCCGCTTGCAAGCCTCGAACCGTCAAAAGTCACTTCATATCTTCCCACCGTTTGGTTCTGGTTGACAAGGTTTTCCACTTCCCTTCCCAGCACGTCGTAAATCTTCAGCGTCACCATACCGTCTTTCGGTATCGTGTAACTGATGACCGTCGTTGGGTTGAATGGGTTGGGATAGTTCTGGTCGAGCCTATAGTCGGTGATCACATCCAACCGTTCGAGCGATACACTTTGGACATTCGAGCTGCTGACCGGGTTCATATCAGAATAGCTTTTTACCAGAGCCACTTTGGGGCTATCAATGTTCGTGGTGAAAATTATCCTCGCCTTCACGGTTTTAGTGCCGATCCCGTCTGTATTGAGAAGATACGGCACGTAACTGTTTCCGTGGGTGTTCGAAGAACCGAATTTTACGTTCTTGACTGTGCCGATGACCTTGCCGCTGGCAGTATCTATCAACTCAAGTTTGTAAGCAATGTATTTATTATCTCCGAAACCCCTGGCTGCCGCCGCTGAGTCGACAAACCCGCAGTCCTCACTGAATATGATCTTCGATTTGCTTGTTATCTGGAACGGGCATGTTGTCAGCACGCTGTTAAGCGTATTGAGGTTGCCGTAATTCAGACTGTCAGGGGCATCGACAAAGTCTATGCTCATATTGTCAACTGTCAGGTTTCCGAAGGAGTAATTGAACTGTATGCCGCCTTCTTCTATCGTTCCTCCCCTTCCATAAAACAACTGAGCCGGAGAAGACTTGGGTAGATTGCCGCCTATCGGGTATGAAGTAGAGAATGAATACGGCGATGCCGCGCGGTTAAAGGCGGAGGTATACATATATTTAACATTTCCGTACATGATGGGGCCATTACTCAGCTGCACATCCTGCCCGGTGGTATTGAGAGTCATGAGCACCCCGTTTGTGCCGTTGCTCGCATAGTTTGTCCACGCACCGTTCCAGTACTGGCTGTACGAGAAGTAGGCATTGCTTGAATTGTCGGCCAGGTTAAGCGAAACAGATTGGGCGTTCAAACCAAAGGTAGTGTAAATGCTGGGTGATTTGGTGTTCCAATAAACCACGTTGACACTGTAGGGATCACCACGACCCGCACTCTGGTCGCGTATCCAGCATAAGGCTGCATTGTCTGAAGCATCAAGTTGGACGACAGACGGACGATAGTTTACCGGGAATGAGCCGGATGACCGTGTCCCTGGCGGATTATACATCTGGGTAACACTATTGTTCCAATTTCCTGAATAGAGAACATTTATCGGCGTCTCGTTTATGCAGCTCGAATAGCTGGCAGTATATTGTTCGTAAGCGAGTTCGAACTCAGCGCCTGTGTAAGAAGCCCATCTATTGCTATGTACTGTTGGATAGATGGAGTTCCCGTTCGTTCCGTTCACGTGGAAGGGTCCTCCTTGACCCCACGCATACGGAGTTCCGTCAGGGTTTATGACACCGCAAACGTAACTAATCCCTGCTGTTGTAGATTTCCGTTCGAAAGCGACCAAATAATAGTAACCCTGCCCCCACGCTATACTTGGGTTGGAATTGGTGGAATATGGATCACTTGTTTCGAAGTAAGCAGGGAGCTGGTTTGGGCCTGCCTGACGGATATAACTTCCGCTGTACGGGATGAACGTTGCTAGCCTGATGGTGTAGGTATTTGGAGAGGTCTCCTGCTGCTGGAACGCTACTACCAGCGTTGTCCCGTAAAAATCGATGGAGGGGCATTTACCGCTTCCGTTATCTAACGGCTGTCCGCCGTTGCCGAGAGTCCAGTTCACACCGTCAGTGCTGTGTTCTATCCAAACGTGCCCCATGCTCGTGTACACCTGATGCAACCAATTAACAGTCCCAACCGTCGTCCTTACAAATTTGCGCTCGCTGTTGTTGCTGAAGGCGGAGGCGTCGGAGGAAATGTGCACACCCTTGTAGAGGGCGGTATATGTCGTGTTGTTTGTCGGTGGATTTGGATCGGGATTTGCCGTAGCGCCATCTGACCAGCCATAAAACTGAAAGGTCCGGCCGCCCGAAGTAATCTGGGAGGCGGCCGTTACCCCGCTTTCGTACTGCCACACATTTTGAGGTGAGGTAATGTCCGTCAGGGTGCTGCCTGTCTCAGGCGTCGAGCCGTTGATATGAACTGTGTATCGGTTACGATACTTCGCTGTGTACGGCCCAGGTTGAACACCTGTTGTGAGTGAATAGATATATGATCTCGTCACAAGATCCGGATACAGCCATCCTCCATCGTGTTGCGAGTATGTATTAAAACCTCTATAATAGGCCGCCCACGTTTGCTCATTAGCTTTGAAAGTGTGCTGTTCACCCTGTGGAGCAGTGAAGGTCTTCTGCTTGCCCGGAAGGTTGTCGGTCACGTAGTCCACCGTATCGATGTTGACGGTTCCGCCATTGTTGACCGCGCCGTTCGGCTCCTTAAACTCGTTCTTGACCGCCACGTTCACCATGTACTTGCTAAATACCGCCCTGTATCTGTGGCTCTCGATCTGAACGGAAGTCTGTAAACTATTGCTGATAAACGCGCCGGTTTCATCTTCCCAGCGTACGAAAGTGTACGTGATCCCCTGGTATGGGATAGAGGAAGAAGTCCCGATTGAGTGAGATCTTCCCGGCAGGAGGGGACCTGCCGAATGAGGGGAGTCCCAATTGCTGGTTTGGTCGAAGGAGACCTTATTACCGACCGCATTCCGCTGCGGGCTGTCATCGACATTCTCGACGACTGCCGTTACCGTCCTGTACCTTCCGTCGATATCCGCCCCTGTTCCGACTGCCTGCGGCCATACACCCCAATAGGTGCTGTTGTTATAGGCCACTCCGATATAGTCACTATATTTCCATGTTGTCGGATTGAATGCGACAGCGCCCTCTGAATGAATTGTAAACGTGCCGCCTCCGTCCGAAGAGGTAGCGACCAGAACGGACGTGGAGTTGTTAAGGCTCGCTCCCTGATACCAATATGCTGCGTAGTACGCAATAGCGATTTTACCCTGAGAGTTGCAGGCGATCGAAGGATTCCAGACCTGGTTGGCAAAGGAAGGAACCACATACTTCACAACCGGCGTAGACCAATCATTGCCGTTGTCAGTCGAATTTGAAAAATAGATGTTCGTACCGTTACCATAAACCATATTCAAGGAGCCATTAAGCGGATCAACGGCAACAAATGGCCAACTATGCGCTTTTGGAAATGCGCCGCCCAGTATTGTCCCCTCGGCGTTCACAATGCCGGTGACGAGCTCGCGTTCAGGAGCAGTGAAGCTTTGTCCACCATCGGTCGATTTCCTCATCAAAATCTTCGCATTGTTGCCCAGCAATGCGCTGCGTTCTTTGGCCCAGAAAATATAGACCGCTCCGTCGTTTCACACTACCGGGCAAGCTCCCTCCACGTCTTCGCCCGAGGCCTGGATTGAGGCGACAGAACTCACCTGAATCGGTGCAGAGAAATATGTCTGACCAGGCCTTTTGTAAGACAAATAAATTGTGTAGAGAAGCCAGCCATTACGATCCCCGTAATTATCTATCCTTGTCCAGACCACATATAGGGAGTTCCGGAATTGACCTGATGAGCGATCTGATATTATCCACGGTTTGTCATGAACTGTTGGCGATTGACCCTCTATCACCACACTTGTATCTGACCAGACGCTACCCTTGTCAGTCGCATTAGACCTTGCCACAACTATTGCACTCTTCCCGCTTCCATACGGGACCTGAAGGTCTAAGAAACAGTAATAGGCGCGGCCATCTGCATCGAAAGTCACGGTCGGATCGGCCTGGTCAAAATTCCGCACAAACGGGACCTCGATTCCCGTCCAAGTGTCTCCGCCGTCAGTGGTTCGCGAAGATCCCGCCCGGCGAGTGATGGGATCATGCCAGTTTGAATAAACGGCGATGAAGTTTTTCTCATCAGTTGGATTCACTGCGATCATCGGTTCAGTCACGGCATACGGATTCCCGGCCTGGATAGTTTTAACAGCCGACGACTCGGTCTGTGCAAATGCGTTTGCGCTCATCAAAATGAGAATCAACACCGCAGAAGCCCCAAAGCTTGTTGCCCTTTTCATTTTACAGCCTCCTGATTTAGTTTTCTTGTTTACGCCTTCGTGCACGACACGAAGGCATGAGTCTCATTCCGTTTTATCTCCCGTGATACACGATTCCGTTGTCTACATCGCACACGAACATCTCATTGTCATCTCCCCAGACTCCATTCAGCGTTCCGAGTGGGGCAACGCTGCCTCCCACAGTTATCGCAATGGTTTGCCAATCTGACCCGTTGTATTCATAAAGCAGATTCGGGTAACCAGCGGCAAGAAAATCCTTCGTGGTGCGGTTAAATGTATTGACGAGATATTCACCGGATGGCAGAGTAATAATGGTTTGCCAACTTGACTGATCGACACTACCATTCCCTGATACTGATGCCATCGATATCCGGTGCCAGACTGTATATAGCTTCCCTCCGCTTGCCCATACTTTGCTCGGCTCGAACTTTCCGTTATATGCCCCGCTGCTATTTGTTAGGGTTGTCTGGTCATCAATGGAGAATTTTCCGTTACTTATCCGGCAGATAACGACGCGATTTCCTCCGCTCGATATGTCGTAAGCGTCCACGTAGACATTTCCCTG
>JAJYOS010000409.1 GCA_021796055.1 Bacteroidota bacterium | reverse complement strand
AACGAGAGCGAGCGGACAGTGTACAGGAAGCTGAACCAGCTTATCAAGAAGGTGACAGAAGATCTCGACCATTTTAGATTTAACACCGCTATCGCCGCTCAGATGGAATTCATGAATACCTACACTCAGATTCTTGCCGACGAGGGAAGCAGTGTGGGGCATGGGCTTCAAGCGCACGTGCTCCGTCAGATAAACATCCTCCTGGCCCCTTTTGCGCCGCATTTGTCTGAAGAATTGAACGAGATGCGCGGCGGCAAGCCCACCATCTTCTCTTCGGAGAAATGGGTAACATACGACCAGACCGCGATCGCCGAGGAAAGCGTGACAATCGTGGTGCAGGTGAACGGAAAGGTGCGGGCGAAGCTGAACGTGCCTATCAACTCGACTGAAGCTGAAATCAAATCAATTGCGGAAAGAGATGAGAACGTCAGCAAGCACCTCGAAGGGAAGAAGATACTGAAGTCCATAGTGGTTCCGAACAAGATTGTAAACTACGTGGTTGGCTGATGGTGACGGCCGAGCGAGTGCGTAATGTATCCTGCTGTCGCGGTAATGGATGTTTGTAATGGAGAAGATCTCCGCGATAATCATTGCCGGGAGCGAAGAGAAGAACATTGCCGACTGTCTCGAAAGCGTCCGCTGGGCCGACGAGATCGTCGTGGTTAATTCTGAGAGCACAGACAGAACGGTAGAGATAGCGAAGAGATATACGGACAAGGTTTTCATTCGGAATTGGGAAGGTTACGCATCGCAAAAAAACTACTCGCTGGAGAAGGCTAGTAACGAGTGGGTGCTGAGTCTCGACGCCGACGAGCGTGTTTCGTCGGAACTCCTTGATGAGTTGAAGTCGCTCGATTTCTCAAAAGCGGACGGATTTTTTATTCCGCGGCGGAATTATTTCCTTAACAAAGTTATAAGAAGCTGCGGTTGGTCGCCGGATTATCAGCTTAGGTTGTTCAGGAAATCGAAGACGACTCTTACTTCAAGGCGAGTGCATGAGGGCTTTTTCGTCGATGGGAAGCGGGATTATCTTAAGGGTGAGCTTATTCATTATACCCACACATCCATCGTATCGACGCTCCAGAAGATAAACGAGTACTCGACACTCGAGGCTGAAGAGAAAGCGGGAAGGATCAGAGTTACAGGTCCGAAAATATTTTTCAAGCCTATGTGGGCGTTCTTTCAGCATTTTGTCATCCGACGCGGTTTCACAGACGGCGTTCACGGGCTTATGGTTTCGATAATACACGCGATCACAAAGACACAGGTCTACATGAAAATTTGGGAAATCCAGAATGCCCGCGCGAAAAGATAACTCGTTTAAGATATACCTCAGGCTGCTTCGTTACGTCAAGCCATACAAACGCTTTCTTACCGGTTCGATAATCTCCACGATATTCTTCTCGCTTTTTTCAGGTGCCTCGATCTACCTGACGATTCCGCTCCTCGACACTCTATTCAACCAGGGTGCTCCGCAGCCGATGAGTCTTCCCGCTTCATCGGGTCTACTGGAGCAATTGAAGGCCAGCGTCGCGAACGTATTCAATAGTTTTGTTTTCGGCGGCACAAAGTCAGAGGCGCTTTTCAAAATATGCTTTGTGATAGTCGTGTCTTTCTTTCTGAAGAATATTTTCGGTTACGTCCAGGCTTATCTGATGGCATTCGTGGAACAGGGACTTATGCGAGATATCAGGAACGATTTATATCGTAAATTGCAAGAATTATCCATTGGTTATTTCACCAACGAACGGACGGGAACGCTCATTTCCAGAATCACCAACGACGTTACCGTTATCAACAGCGGTATATCGGCGAGCTTCGTCACCATGGTGAGAGATCCATTGATGATAGTTGTCTTTCTCATAATTGCGATTTCGATCAGTTGGAAGTTGACGCTCATTGCGTTTCTTGTCACTCCGTTCGCGCTCCTGATAATAAGCAGGATTGGCATGCGGCTGTATAAGGAGAGCGACACCTCTCAGCGCAGAATGGCGGATATCACCTCGACCCTGCAGGAGACGATTAGCGGGATGAAGATCGTCCGGGCGTTCGGTATGGAGGATTTTGAGATCTCCAGGTTCGAGGACAACACGCAGAGTTATTTTCGGTCGCTTCTTAAAATTACGCAGATCAGGAACCTCGCTTCACCGATTACGGAGTTTCTGTCGGTGCTTGCCGGCGGTGTGATAATTTATTACGGCGGCATGCAGGTGCTTCAATCGGGAGCGCTTTCGCCGAGCGAGTTCATGGGATTTCTTTTTGCGATTTTTCAGATTATGCCGCCGGCGAAGGAATTGACCACTGTCAGCAACCGCATACAGGAATCTGCCGCCGCGGGGAAGAGGATATTTGATGTCCTTGATGAAGAGGGGAAGCTCCCTGAGCCTCCGGACGCGGTGGAGCTCAGAGATTTTGACCGTGAAATAAAATTTGAGAACGTTTGGTTCAGCTATCCTCAATCGAAGATCGGGGAATTGAAAACTACGGCCGATGAATTCGTCCTTAAGGATATTAACTTCTCTGTGAAAAAGGGGGAAGTTCTCGCGATAGTCGGACCTTCCGGCGGAGGCAAGTCGACGCTCATCGACCTGATACCAAGGTTCTATGATCCGACAAAGGGCGCCGTTTCTATCGATAGCCGGGACATAAGGAGTGTGCAAACGAAAAGTCTCCGTGCCCTGATTGGAATTGTTTCGCAGGAGACAATCCTTTTCAACGACACCGTGAAAAACAATATTGCCTATGGTCTTGCCGACTGTCCGACGGAAAAACTCGAGGAGGCCGCGAAGGCGGGTAACGCGCACGATTTTATCATGCAACTTCCTAAAGGTTATAACACGGTAATTGGAGAACGCGGCACGAAACTCTCCGGCGGACAGCGACAACGCATTTCAATCGCGAGGGCGCTTCTGAAGAATCCGCCGATCATGATATTCGATGAGGCAACTTCAGCGCTCGATTCGGAATCGGAGTTACTGGTACAGGAAGCGATTGAAAGACTGATGCAGAACAGGACTTCACTCGTGATAGCGCATAGGCTATCGACGATTAAGCATGCAGACAGGATAATTGTCATAAGCGGCGGCGAGATCGTTCAATCCGGGAAACATGAAGAGCTCCTCCGAAAGAGGGGCGGATTGTATAAGAAGCTTTACGAGATGCAGTTCAGTGACTGAAATGCGATCAGCTTGCAAGCGCCGCTTTGACGAAAAAGGCTCGCCTGAAAAGAGGTGATTACCAGTTGACAGACCTTCTTCGGGCACTGAAAGTCAGGGATATAGTTCTATTCAATGTCGTCGCCATAGTCGGCATCAGGTGGATATCAATCGCAGCTTCGACGGGGCCGAGTTCTATTTCTCTTTGGTTGCTCGCCCTCGTTCTTTTCTTTCTCCCGCAGGCCGTCGCCGTGATTTACCTCAGCAAGAAGCATCCGGTCGAAGGAGGAGTCTACGAATGGGCAAAGATAGAGTTTGGAGAGTTCCATGGATTCGTCGCGGGGTGGTGCTATTGGGCAAATAACCTGGTCTATTATCCTTCACTCCTAATTTCTGTCGCCGCAATAGCAGCCTTTATCATACCCGGTTCATCATGGCTGGCGTCGAACAAGATTTTCATTGCAGTCGTAAGCCTCATTATCCTCTGGGTAGCGATCGGTTTCAATGTCGTCGGCGTGAAGATTGGGAAGTGGGTGCAGAATATCGGAGCCATCGGGACGTTTGGGCCTATTCTGATTCTCGCGATACTGGCCGCGATCATCGTGCATCTCGGGAAATCGGCCACTCACTTCACCCTACTGAACGTCCTTCCGACGAAGTTCGATTACGGGACCGTCTCCTTCTGGTCTAGTATGTGTTTCGCGCTCGCTGGGCTTGAACTCGCCGCCGTGATGTCGGGGGAGATAGTCGATGCCGGAAGGACGATACAGAAGGCGACCTACATTTCCGGCGTTGCCATCGTCGTAGTTTACCTCGTGGGCACAATCTCGCTGCTGATAGGATTGGCGCCGAAAGATGTTAACATCGTCACCGGGCTCGTGGAGTCTATTCACGCGCTTGAACTCAAGACCGGCCTCGCATATCTTTCAAATCTCAGCGCCTTTCTTATAACGCTAGCCGGCATCGGCGGGGCGGGCGCATGGCTCGCGGGAAGCGCCAGGATACTCTTTGTCACGGGTATAGACAATTTTCTCCCAAAGACCTTCGCCAAAGTCCATCCTAAATGGAAAACCCCGCATGTTGCTTTGATATTCCAGGGAGTGGTCGCGACGCTGTTCTTAATCATGAGTTTTGTTGGGGCCTCTACCGAAGAAGCATACCTTGTACTCGTCGACGCGACGATAATCGTTTACTTTATTCCGTACGTTTACATTTTCCTTGCGTCGATTCGAATATTCAGGCGGGAGGCAGGTGGAATAAGCAGGAGCGCGCTTGCCTTAAGAGTTGGCGCGAGCGCGGTAGGTGAAATAACAACGATAACTGCGATAGTGCTAACGCTCTTTCCACCGGAAGCAGGCGGAAATCCGATTATCTTCATCATGAAAACTCTCGGCGGGTCGCTACTCTTTGTGGCCATTGGCATTACTATCTTCTGGTACGCGAAACGCAAGAATCCCGGAAGCGGAACCCCGGACGATAAGGTGGAACTGAGAAGCAACGGAATGGCCGCTTAGGAAGTTTGCGAATCAAACTCGCACTACAATATGATACCCGACTTTAACCGATCAGGATATATACATGGATCTTAGAAATCGACTCAATGAAAGCGAGAGTCCGTATCTGAAGGAGGCTGCGCGCCAGCCTGTTCATTGGCAGATTTATTCAGAAGAAGTATTCAAGCTAGCGCGAGAACTAGATCGTCCGATCCTTTTGGATATCGGCGCGGTCTGGTGCCATTGGTGTCACGTGATGGATAATGAATCGTACACTGATCCTCAAGTGGCGGAACTCATAAACAGTTTGTTCATACCGGTTAAAGTAGACCGAGACCAGATGCCCGACGTCGACGCGAGGTACCAGAGCGGCGTCAGCGCGATCACTGGCGGAGGGGGATGGCCATTGACAGGATTCCTTACTCCGGACGGAAAGGTGTTCTACGGCGGTACTTATTTCCCGAAAACAGATCAGCAGGGGAGGCCCGGCCTTATTTCACTCTTACCGCAGATAGCTGATATTTACGCCAAGAGGCGGGATGATGTTCTGAAGAGCGCCGACGAAGTTATGCAGTACCTTCGCGAGTTTGAATCGAAGACTTCTCGCGCCGGCAAGATAGACGAGGAGATAATAGACACGATTGTGAAATCGGCGGTAGACAAATTCGACCCGGAATTCGGCGGATTCGGGACGGCTCCGAAGTTCTTTAATGCTACAATGCTGCGTCTCCTCGCTGAAGAGGTCGGACGAACTCGTGATCCGAACCTTCGAAAGACGGTGGATGTGTCCTTGGATCGGATCGCTCAGGGCGGGGTATATGATCAAATCGGAGGAGGCTTTCACAGGTACTCTGTCGACCGGTATTGGCACGTTCCGCATTTTGAAAAAATGCTTTATGATAACGCGCTTCTTTTGTCGGTCTATTTGAAAAACTACGAAGTAACGAAAAACGAACTTCATGGCAATATCGCGAGGGAAACAGCCGACTGGATTATCAATGTCATGCGCCAGCTGCGCGGAGCGTTCTTCGCACACCAGGACGCGGATGTTGGTCCTCATGACGACGGAAGTTACTGGACCTGGACCGAGGAAGAGGCGCGTCGGATACTTACTGAGGATGAGTTCAAAGCTTCGGCCCCGTATTTTGATATAAGAAAATTGCCTGAAGATATTCAGGAATCCCCGGAGCGGAATGTCCTTAGGATCGCGGTAACTCCCGCGAGTATCGCTTCAGAAACTGGGATCACGGAAAAAGATGTTAGGAGTCTCCTGGAATCGGCGAAGGCGAAGATGGCACAAGCGCGTGCCGCTAGAAAAGCGCCTTTTATAGACTCGACCATTTTGGCGGACAGAAACGGTCTGGCCATCAGCGCGCTTGTAGAGGCGTCACTCACGCTGAAGGAGAAAAGATACTTGGAGGCCGCGTACTCTGCTTCTGAATTTGTCTCGAAAAACATGATAGACGAAAAAGGTGAAGTGGCGCATGCGTGGTCTGGCAACTCAATCGTTTATCATGGGCTCCTCGACGACCAGGTCTATTTCGGGATTGCCCTTCTCGACCTGTTTGACGCGATGCGGAATGACGACCACCTTGCTGCTGCGGAGAGGATTGGTCAGGTTCTGCTGGATGATTATGAAGATAAGAAAGGGGGCGGTTTCTTCGACAGACCATCG
>JAJYOS010000408.1 GCA_021796055.1 Bacteroidota bacterium | reverse complement strand
AATATCGGTTGCGCCGACATGTTTTCGAAACTCGAAATGCTCGATCCCGCAAAACAGAAGGAGTTTTCCATGAAATGGCTTAAAAAGGCCGTATGGGTGATTATTCCTTTAGGATTAGTGGATCTTGTCGGGAAACCCTTGTTTGTGTTGGTAACTAGCATTAAATATGAAGAGGCATTTCAGGTTTTTGAAGTTCTTACTCTGGGGATATGGTTAAGTCTCATGTTCAGCCCGCTTGTCAACGTGATATTGGCTAGGAAGGGTTTTAGGTTCCTCTTCTCCCTTTCGTTCGTTTCTCTAGTTGTTAGCATAGCTGGAAATTTTTACCTTGATCGGCTCTGGGGAGGAGTCGGAGCTGCCGTGACGACCCTGGTTGCACAGAACATAGTGATACAGGGATTCATTTTTCTTAAACTTTCATTGAGTAAAGCAAATGAAATTAACCGATAAGCTTATTGTTGACACAGTCAACGCTACTCGCAACGAGTTAGCCCCGCTCTTAGAGAAGCTTGATATTTTGAGGGTATCAAAGCACAATAAGGGCTATCTGAGATATAGAGAAGACCCGGTTGGGAATTTCGTGGACTCCGAGATCCTGCGATACCGTCATACTGTAAGATACATCTATGAGCACATGTCGCCTGGTTCAAGTGTTCTGGATATCGGTTTCTTTATTCCTGTTGTGCCTGTTGCTCTTGCGAAGCTTGGTTATTCCGTGAGTTGCATTGAGAAATTTGATTTCTATGATGGGGCACTTGATGATTTAGTATCTCATGTCACAAACACTTATGGTACTGAGGTGATTGATTTGGACATTGTGGGTGATGATTTGGGGCTCTTCGCTGGCCGATTTGATACAGTGCTTTTATTGGCGGTACTTGAGCACCTTAATGGTACTCCGCATCCCCTGTTGAAAAAGGTTAAGCAAGTAGTGAAACCGGGCGGATCGATAATTGTTGAAGTTCCCAACGTAGCACTGTTTGGGCGTAGATTGTCTTTCTTGCTCAAGGGGAATCCCCCCTTTCCTCCATTCGAAGATTACTTCTGGTCAGAATATCCATTCTCAGGTCATAATCGCGAATATAGTATGGCTGATCTGGAATACATGTTTTCCGAAGTGGGGATCGATATGATCCAACTTATGGCCTTTCAGAACAGTGTGAATAGGCCAAAGGGTGTCAAGAGCAGGATAATTTGGATGCTTGAGTCTTACGGACCTTTTTCGTGGAGACCAGACCTTTGGGCCGTCGGACGGTGGCCGCGAGAAAGCTCCTGCAGCCATCTGCCGAAAGGTAGCTGAGACTAAGGATGGTGGGGAAATCGAGATATGGGGTGACGGTAAACAGACGAGGTCTTTTCTCTACATTGATGAGTGTCTTGAGGCGGTGCTGAGGCTGATGAAATCAGAGTTCATTGGCCCGGTGAACATAGGATCGGAAGAAATGGTAACGATTAACCAGCTTGCCGAAATGGCAATGTTAATTGCCGGTAAGACTCTCAGAGTTAGGCATGTTCCGGGACCGCTCGGGGTGAGAGGAAGGAATTCCGACAACAGACTTATTCGAGAGAAACTTGGATGGGCACCCTCCAAACCGCTGAGGGATGGACTTTCGCAAACTTATAGGTGGATTTTGGACCAAGTCCATTTTTCAAGTGCGAGTGGGAGCCGGGGTGGGAAATGAAGCTGTAGGTTTAGCTGGTATTCTGTCCAGAATTAGTCTAAGTGGAAGGTAGGCCCGATTACAGGTGAGAGATACTCAAATCTCTAACAAAAGAGATGTTAGGCAGAGATCCGGGAAAAGAATTGAAAAAGGAACCAGGCTCTTTCTGTTCATAAGTGTCGCATTCGTGATCGCACAAGCCATTTGGTACATGCGCATCCCTGTAATTTTCTCTTTCTTAAGCGCAGCCATAGTCCTTTTTATTGTCGCACAGGTGGTGACCTCCCTATCCGCGGCGGATTTGCTATATTTCTTTTTCTTCCTCGCCTCCACGAGAATCGTTACAGGATTGGCCGGGGGGAAGGAACTTCAAGACCTGACCTTGGTTGTTCTCTTTATCGCATTCGTATCCTTTGGAAACGGAAGGGTAAGCCGACGACGTCTGCCACGAATATTCCTCTTGTACGCGCTTTTTATTCTCATTGTAGCTCTACGCGGCGCGCAATTGCCTTTTGGGAGTGAAATAACGGGATTCCAGAGAAGGTGGGAGTTCATCACTGCCTTAGTTTCATTTCTTGCTGGATTCTATCTTTCAGCTTCAGTGGACTTTGACAGGTTTACGACTGTTGTGTTCTGGTTTTATCTTGTTGTAGTTGCGATTGGTTTGATGATGGTCGTTTTCAATATCGGGCAATTACCATTGTTCAACACCTTTAGCTGGGAATTATTGAAAGATTACGGTGGCAGGTTCGGAATTTTGTCTGTGGCGGGATCGATGTCCTTTGTTATTCTTCTCTGCAAGCCAAATCTACTGAGGAAGCTGCAATTGAGGAGGCCCATTTTCTTCCTTTCTGTCCTCGCTATACTTGCTGGTGGCGGAAGGGCAGCTATTATCGCTGCTATTCTCTCCGTTCTCTCTTACTTCTACTTCGTTCGAAGGAAGAAGACTGCCGTGCTTATCACCGCTCTGGGGTCTGTGCTATTAGTCTCTGGTTTCTCACTCGGACCCGTGCGTGACGTTATGCCGGAGCGAGTGCAGAGAGCATTTGATTTTGGCAAGCTAGATATGATAGAATATGCGCTATCAGATCTTGGTGGAAAGGATAGTAAACTTGACGTCTTTGTCTCGTCGCCAGGAGATTGGAGCACCGCGGGAAGATTACTAATTTGGGGCAAAGCCCTCATGGCTATCGGCAACTCCCCATGGTTGGGTCAAGGCCTAGAGAAGATATATGTGGGAGAAAAACGAACGTCCGTGTCGACCCAGCAACAAATGAGTAATGCTACACTTCTGGCCACAGGGGATCTGCACAACACCTACCTTTCTTTGGCTTACACGTTTGGTATCCTGGCCCTTGCGGCGTTCCTTATCTTTACGGGGAAGGCAGTTGTTTACGCGAGTCGGCTGAAAGATTATGACGAACCCGCTTACGCTTTCTTTTTTGTCTATTTAATATCTATGCTGATCCAAGGTGCGGTTGGAGACATTTATTTCGATTATCAGTTCATGCTGATACTAGGAATGGTATACGCGCGCTATGCACAGCTAGGATTGCACTTACCATCGCGCACGTTGGCTCCATCTGAAGGTGTATGATTGATATCGAGTTGATAAGGAGTCGTCTAAGTCAGACGCTTATGACCTTACTGCTTCACCTGTGTGTGCCAACGATAGATTGAATATTGGGGTGCCGGCAAGGGCGTTATGTTGGACGGTGATTTGATTGATTAGAACAGGACTAAGGTAGAGCAATTGAAACATAAAAACCTTGTTATTCTTTCGACGAGCTACTGGAATTCTAAACTGAAATTCAGGCGCCATCATTTTGCAAGTCTGGCTTCTGTTGATCGACACAAGGTGTTATACGTAAATCCAACATTTACCATCTTGTCGTTTTTTGAAGATGACGATGCACGTGCATGCTATTGGGACTTTTTGAAAGGGGTAAAAGAGTTATCGGCTACGCTCGCCATCTATACGCTCCCGCCGTTATTTCCGTTCCAAAGAAGGTTTCCCATAGTCGATCTCGTCAACAGAAAAATCGCCATGGTGCTTGTGGAACGTGCCATTAGGAAGTATTTCGGCGCTGAACTTGTCGTGGAAATTGTCTATGTCCCTGAGGACTTCTTCCGAATCCAACCCTCTTCAAACACCACATTGGTTTATGATTGCGTGGACGACCACGCAGAATATCCATGGAATGCCAAACGAAAACGGCAAGTCAGAAGGACCGAGGAGAGACTATTTCGAACTGTCGATCTGGTCACCGTTTCGTCGATCAGTCTCCTTGCTAGGGCTAAGCAATTCAACCCTAATGTTGCAAGTGTGCCCAATGGTGTAAATGTAGAAGTGTTCAGCAAGGCTTTAGATGTCGAGCATGGTGATCTTCCGATTGAACTCAGAGGATTATCGGGGCCGATAATATTGTATGTCGGTGCAATTGCCGAGTGGTTTGATGAGGAGTTGATGGTAGATTTATGCAGATCCAATAAGGGCTGGAACATCGTCTTGATAGGGCCCAGGAGTGTGCCGCTTGATACACTGCGAACTTGCGAAAATCTCATGCTAATCGCCCCCCGGCCCCAAGAGCTTCTCCCATCTTACCTAAGAGCTGCAGACGTCTGCATTATACCATTCCTTGTAAACGATTTGACAAAAGCTGTCAATCCCCTGAAAGTTTATGAGTATCTCGCTGCCGGGAAACCGGTGGTCTCAACGGCCCTTCCTGACGTTATGAACTTGAAGGCCGATAAAGTCGTTCATGTGGCCTTAGACCATCCCGAGTTCATATCTCAGATTGAATATTGTATTGAACACAAAAGGGATAACGTGGACAAACGTATAGGGCTTGCCTCTAAATTCAGCTGGGAGTCCATTTACAGGAGCTTCATGGAGGCAATTGAAGGGTGCGAAGAAAGACGTGCAAACCGCAACTGAACTCGCAACGACTTCCTTGAAGCGTTTCGTTTCGATCGTAATTCCTACATACAACCGTCCTGATTGCCTACTGCGTTCCTGTTCTTCGTTCCTTGAACAAGAGTACGATCCATATGAAATTATCATAGTTGACCAGAGCGAGGAAGTGGATCCGTCCACAACGAAGTTCCTCAAAAGCCATCCTTCGATACGGTACTTTCATCTGTCAAAACCGAATAGGTGTAGAGCAAAGAACTTTGGCGTTGACGAAGCCAAGGGGGAGATCGTACTTATTTGCGACGATGATGTTGTTGCCCCTTCCGATTTGGTCGCCAAACATGCTTCCCATTATGATGACAGGCGGATTGGCGCGGTTTCTTGTAGGATCGTTGAAGAAGGGCAGCCGGATGCCCATCTTCTGCGCATTTTACGAATGACTGTGTATGGGAAGATTGTGAACAACGCGCACTCCCTTCATTCCCAATACGTTCAGATGGTTAACGGGGGAAATATGTCCTTCAGACGAGACCTCTTTGTCCGGGCGGGATATTTCGACGAGTCCTTCATTGGGACCGGGATCATGGAAGAGCCAGACATCAGTTTTAGGATTACAAAGATGGGGTACGAAATCTACTTTGATGCAAGCACGACGGTTCGTCATTTCCCGCAGAAAAACGGCAATATTCATCAGATGTCGCGAAGAAGGATTGATTGGTTCTTCTCGTATTTTTATAATCTGGCTCAGTCTCTTAAGAACAATCGGAAATATATGTCTCTGGCCATGGCGGGTCCCTTTTGTCTCGCCCTTGCTTTGAAGCAAACCATGTACAACCGCCTTCCATTTGCTGCAAGCTATGAAATGTTTCGAGGATATCTGAAGGGCGCGGTTTCCCCGAAGAAGAACAGAAGACAGGAGGTATAACACGTCTGTGAATGGTCGGGCGTTAGAGGGGGTAAAAGTATCAATTGTTTGCACCTTTATGGGCCATCACGTGAAGTACTTTGAGGTACTTGCGAGGTCGATCGAGAATCAAACCTTAAGGAATATTGAGGTAATAGTTGTCGATAAATCAGAAATCGGAGAGCTCTCCAGTCGGGCTTCTCAAATAGGGCAAGGCTTGCTACTGAAGTATTTTCATGTCCCTACGCCTGGAGGATTTTCAGAGAGTTACAACTTTGGAATTAGCCAATCTACTGGAGAATACGTCTTCGTTCTTAACCCGGATACCCAGCTCGATTCGAGGTGTATTGAGTCCCTTGTTGCCGCTTTTGAAGAAGACAGCCGTATTGGATGTGTCTCCCCCAAGATCCGGAGAATGGATGGTAACCAGACTCCGATAAATCCTCCGGTCATAGATTCAGCGGGTCTTTGTCTGACGAAATTCATTAGGCATCCTGACCGTGGTCAAGGCGAGCCAGACCTTGGGCAATACGACTCGAAGTGCTACGTGTTTGGTGCAACTGGGGCGGCCGCTTTCTACAGCAAGGCATGCCTTGAAGACATAAAGTTCGATGAGCAGTACTTTGACAACGATTTCTGGTTTGGCAGGGAAGACGCGGATATTTCCTGGAGGTTGCAGAATTATGGTTGGCTATGCGCTTACACGCCGGATGCGCTTGTCTATCATGTCCGGACACTAAAACCCGGGGGTCGCAAGAACAACGCCCCATTTGCCAATATGCATGGCGTCAAGAATCGTTTCTTATTGTTGATCAATAACATTTCTATCCGAAGCTATGTTTTTGATTTCCCATTCAT
>JAJYOS010000407.1 GCA_021796055.1 Bacteroidota bacterium | reverse complement strand
ATTATCAGGGTATAGTGCAAAACGTCGTGATGATAGGCGATGGGGAATACAGGGTGACGTTCAAGGCGTACAACGGGAAGGATATCGATACAGCCCTGTGGGAAAATGAGGACGTCCCTTACGAGCTTTACTCTCTCATCGCGAGACGGAGAGAGCGGGATTTCGCGTTCATCGCCGAGGGAAGACTCACCGATTGTATAAGTGTCCGTCGAGAAAACAGCTCCGTCGACACCGTGCCGCGCGAAGAAGTGGATAAGTGGGAGATCGGTGAGATTGCCAATGGCATTGTTTCTTCACTTGCGGAGAGCGGCATGTTCGAGCCGTTGGACGCAGAGCAGGAAATTTAGAGCTCTCTCTTCCCTGGGAAATCGCATCCATTCTAAATGATTCCGGACGGGCAGGGAGATCCTGGGCGTCATCCTCTTCAAACGCGACCAGAAGGGCACTAAGGAAGCTCGAAGAATCGTTCTCCGCTCTAGGGCGATTCGATACCGTCGCGCGCGTAACCACTCGGCTCTCGGCACCCCATCAAACAACAGCGAGTGTGGCCATCGCTTGCGCGGGCTTGTGACTGTCCTGTGAGGATGCCCACGCGTGAAGGTTCGTTTCTTGAAAGTCTACTGTTGGGGCTTGTATATTCACATTTAAGAATCACTCCGTAATGTTATCCCTCGGAATTGAGACATGATTCTGATCAAGTGAACTGGTATGCACTCACTAATTCGTAGAAGGGCAAGTAATGGAATTTTTATCGCGACTCGTGATCGAAACAATACAGATTCTCGGATACCCGGGAGTTTTTATTTTAATGACTCTTGAGAGTGTGAACATTCCGATCCCTTCGGAAGTGGTGATGCCATTCTCAGGATTTCTCGCCCTTCAGGGAACATTTAATTTCTGGGCGGTAGCCTTTGCAGGGACGCTTGGAAATGTTGCTGGCTCACTTCTCTCATACTATCTTGCTGAATGGATAGTGAGCATCAGAAACAAGTACGGGTTCCTTCGTGTCCTCCTATCGGAGAAGCATCTTGAGAAGACCAACGAGTGGTTCAGAAGGTACGGAGCTTTTTCGATTTTTCTTGGAAGAGTAGTCCCAGTTATACGGACCTTCATCTCTCTTCCTGCCGGAATCGGTAAGATGAATGTTGTCAAGTTTACCTCGCTGACACTTCTCGGGTCGATGATCTGGTCGGTGTTCCTCACATACGTGGGATTTTTTCTCGGAAACAATTGGGACTCGATCGGCTCTTATTTCAGGCAAGCCGATTATGTCATAGGCGCGCTGGCCGTCATCGCTGTTCTTTATTTTATCTTGAAAAGGAAAAAGAGCAGGGCGCTGGATTAACCCCGAAAACGACGGGCAATAGTCCTCTCTCATCGTTTGAGGATATCGGGGTGATAAGGTGGCACACTTATGGCAGCGTGGTGCACGCGACGATCGGCTTGCGTGCGCTGTCCCGCGTTATCGTACTCTTCCTAATTTTTCCATTATCTTTTTGCAGGCGGGTTTGCCGGTTCTTCACGGCATGACGTGTGCAGAATCATTTCCTGAAACGAGATAAATCTGGAGTTACGATGAAAAGAATCGCTGTTTTGACCAGCGGCGGGGATGCACCCGGTATGAATGCCGCTATTCGGTCGGTAGTGCGCGTGGGCATTGAGGCAAAGATGGACGTTTACGGCGTTAACCGCGGGTACGCCGGGCTGGTAGGAGGAAGCTTCATTCAGCTCCGGGCTCGCGATGTGAGCGGAATCCTGGAAAAGGGAGGGTCGTTTCTCCAGAGCGCGCGCTGTCCGGAGTTCAAGACAGAGGAAGGGCAAATGAAAGCCCTTCATGTGCTCCGTGAAAATGGGATAGAAGGTCTGGTGGTCATAGGAGGAAACGGATCGCAGACAGGCTCCTACGCCTTGTCGAAGCGCGGCTTCCCAGTCGTGGGAATTGCATCCACCATAGACAACGATCTCTATGGATCAGATATTACTATCGGAGTCGACACGGCACTCAATGTTATACTTGAAGCGGTCGACAGGCTGAAGATAACAGCGTCCTCTCACGAACGCGCGTTTGTCATCGAGGTCATGGGTCGAGATTGCGGTTATCTCGCGCTGATGGCCGGCATCGCCGGGGGCGCCGAGGCTGTGATAATACCTGAGGTCGAAACCGATCCTGAGCTCGTCGCCGAAGAGATACGGAGCGCGTATGAGCGCGGGAAGAACCATGCGCTTGTGGTCGTCGCCGAAGGTGCGAAGTACAACGCGACCAGGCTCGCTTCATATTTCAGCGATAACCACGAACGCCTTGGATTTGAGTTGAGGGTTACTATCCTGGGGCACGTCCAGCGTGGCGGAACTCCGAGCGCGTTCGACAGGATTCTGGCTTCACGCCTCGGAGAAGCTGCCGTCAATGCCTTTGTTGAGGGTGAACCCGGCGTGCTCGTCGGACTTGTAAACGACCAGATCGCCAGAACACCGCTCGATGTGGTTAACAGCCGGAAGAAATCTCTGGATCCTCGGGTCGTCAACTTGGCCAGAGTTCTCGCGAAGTAGTCGGGATAAAACACTCTTCCCAGATATCAGACCGCCGGGATATACTTAGAGTAGGGGATGTCTGTGCTGGACTGTCACTTGTCCGCCAGCTGAGCGTAAAGCTTCGCCGTGTTGAACGGTTGTCCGTTGAAGAAGTAGTCCACCGGATCGAGATGTACGCCGTTCTTCCTGACTTCATAATGCAGGTGCGGCCCGGTAGATAGTCCCGTATCACCGCTGAGCGCGATGACTTGTCCTCTTGCTACCTTCTCGCCAACATGGACGAGTGGTTTCGACAGATGCCCGAACAATGTCGAGTATCCGAATCCGTTGTTTATCACTACAACGTTGCCGTATCCCCCGCGCCTACCCACATACTCTACAACGCCCGCTCCCGTCGCGTGAACGTGCGTGCCAACTTCCGCTTCAATATCTATTCCTTCATGCATAAGGTAGACGTGTAGAATAGGATGGAACCGCATTCCGAACCCATCGCTTATTACTCCGTTTCGTATCGGATCTATCGCGGGTATGTGCCTGAACAATTGCCGGTTTGTCTGGTATTTCGTGAGAATGTCAGCGTAGCTGTATTCCTGCAGACTGGCTTCTCTTTGAAGGACAGCCAGTGATTTCATGACTCCAACTATCAGAGAGTTTGCGCCCGGAGAAATGCCGAAGTCCTTATTCAACTTCACGCCGCCGATTGAAACGTTCCTCACTCCGGGAGAGAGGTGCGGCAGGTTGACGCTCGTGCGCAACTGATCGTCGCTTGCTCTGAGCCGATTCATCACCGACGAGAACTCCTCGAGCTTAGCGTTCAGAGAGTTCAGCTGTGCTCTGAGGACTTTGTTCTCGCTGGAAATGTTATCGGCCCGAAGCTCCTGCAACCCAAGAGGATCGATGCCGAAGAAGCCAGCCAACATTGTTGCGAGGGATGCGAATAATAGAATGGCCAGCGTGATAGCGGCCAGCCGCGACCACCTGATCGGCTCATAGCTTACACGGGACTCGGAAAAAAAGTAGATTTTTCGCATTTGCTCTCCTTCTCTTATCAAACAATGTTTGTGCCGACTGCGGTCGTGTGAGACTTTGCTCACATCGGACCTTGGAAGCCGTTGTTGCGAAGAGATCTTCGATATTCTGTGATATCTTTTCCGTGAGTCTAAATAAGCGAGGAGTAAGAATTACTATCATAAAGTAATTGTTACATCCGCCACTCTTTGACCACTGGGCCGTCAATTACAGTAGAAATCTGCGGAGTCGTTGCCCGCCTTCGTTAACATTAAACAAATCTATTTCGCCCGTTCGATGTGCGCAAGAGCTTGGAATTTGGATGAGCCCTGAATCACATCAGACCCTGACGATAGGTAGAGTGACGGGATTTGTTAAGCAACTTGCAGCTACTACGATATGGCCTTGTTACGACAATGACACCAATTTATTACGAAACCTCCTCACGAAGTCCCTCGCTGCGCCTTGGGCAGGTTGATTTTCCACAGCCGATGTCCTATACTCCCTACGTCAGGTCGTTCGGGTATGGTCGTGCAAGTGGAGGCAGCGCTCTTTATTTCCATACCGATCTCGTCAAGAAACAGAATTTTCATAATGTTGCAAGGGGGATGGGCTATGAAAATTGTTTCTAATGTTCTCCTGTTTTTCGGGCTCGCGCTTCTCGACGGACGCGCACTGTCAGCCCGGAATGTCTACGTGAATCAGGTAGGATACCTTCCGGATCAACAGAAGCTCGCCTATTTGTCCCAATCCGCCGACAGCTTTTTTGTGGTGAGTGCTGCGGACGGGAGAATATATTTCAGGGGGCGACCGGCGCTCCTTTCCTCAGGCGACGCGGCATCGGGTCTAACGACATACCTGCTCGATTTTTCCGCGATGTCAGACTCCGGGACTTTCCGGATCGCTTCCAGCGAAAAGGACACTTCATACTCGTTCAGAATTTCCGATGACGCGTTCAGAGACGTGTTCGCGACATCGCTGAAGGGATTTTACTTTCAGAGATGCGGGACTGAACTTACCTCGCAGTTCGCTGGAAAGTTTGCGCGCGCCTCCTGTCATTTGAATGACGGGACGTTCCATTCATCCACCGGCATATCGGGATCCAAAGCGGCGACGGGGGGATGGCATGACGCGGGTGACTACGGAAAATATGTTGTCAATGCTGGCATAACCGTGGGCACTCTACTCATGGCCTACGAACAGACTCCCGCTCGGTTTGAGAGGGATGACCTTGGCATACCAGAGAGTGGGAACTCAGTTCCTGACTTACTCGACGAAGTGAGATACGAGTTAAATTGGCTCCTTGAAATGCAGGATACGACGGATGGAGGAGTCTATTTCAAGGTGACGCCCGCTCAGTTTGCCGGATTTATAATGCCGTCAAGCGACAATTCCACCAGGTATATCTATCAGAAGTCTACTACCGCGACCGGTGATTTTGCAGCCGTTACAGCAATGGCCGCGAGAATCTATTCTCGCTTCGACAGCTCGTTTTCAAGAACGTGTCTCGAAAGAGCGGAGTTAGCCTGGCAATATCTGTCGGCCCATCCGGAAATCGTCCCGGCCGGCGGCTTCCATAACCCTTCCGGTACCGCGACCGGAGAATATGGCGACGGTGATGACTCCGACGAGCGTCTGTGGGGCGCCGCCGAACTGTACATTACAACCGGCGCAGACTCACTTGGCGTTTATTTCGAGAACCACTATGCCGACAAAGGCGTGATATCTTACGCGATGGGATGGCAAAACGTACGAACCCTGGCGGAGATTGAATATCTTTCCGCACACAGGCAGGGGGATAGCACAGTCAAGTCCGCTCTCTCCGGCGCCCTGTTAAGCTACTGCGGCATGCTTGCCGGGGTTGCTTCAAAAGACGGTTTCAATGTGACGTTGAATCCGTCCGATTACTACTGGGGGTCTAACAGCGTGGTAATGAACAACGCCGTGCTCCTCCTCTTCGGTTACCGGCTCTCAGGCGCTAAGACTTATTATAACGCCGCGCTCAGCCAGCTCAATTACATCCTCGGCTGCAACATGCACAACATGACTTTCATAACGGGAGTTGGAGCTAATTCCCCGATGCATATCCATCACAGGCCATCGGCCGCGGATGGGATAGCCGATCCGGTGCCGGGCCTCTTGGCCGGCGGACCGAACCACAATGTCTCCAACGATCCCGTGCTGCAGACGAATTTCAGCAGTAGCACACCTCCTGCCGCTTGCTATATCGATGATCAAGGGAGTTACGGTTCCAATGAGATATGTATCAACTGGAATGCTCCTCTCGTCTTAGTGTCGGGATATCTTGATGAATCACCCGCCACTCCGGTTAGAACTTCCCCGGCGTTCCCAAAGAAATTTGGGCTCGAACAAAATTTTCCGAACTCGTTTAACTCTTTTACCAATATTGAATTTCAAATGGCGGAAATCGGATTTGTAACATTGAAAGTCTACGACGTGCTTGGAAGGCGAGTCGCGACTCTCGCCGATGAAGTTAAGCAGGCGGGCCGGTACAGGGTTATCTTTGACGGTTCCCGTTTAGCTAGCGGAGTATACTTCTATAAGATAATGGTACATCCCATGAATCGACCCGAGGAAGCTTATGTGGAGACCAGGAAACTCATGATGGTGAAATGATGAATCCTGTGTTCGAAAAAGGAGAAACTGGTAATGAAGAATTTTGTGGTCTATATCCTGTCGGCGGGACTATTCTTAACGATCTTCACTGCGTTTGGCGGCAAAGATAGAATGTCGGCGGAGGATACGCCTTATAAGAACCCGAATCTCCCCGTCGAGAATCGGGTCGAGGATCT
>JAJYOS010000406.1 GCA_021796055.1 Bacteroidota bacterium | reverse complement strand
TGAAGATACCGCATCCGGAATTCGGAACCGCCTATTCAGTAGCGGAAGCGACCGACGTCGCTTCACTCATAGGATACCCGGTTCTGGTTCGACCTTCGTATGTCCTCGGAGGCAGAGCCATGGAAATCTGCTACAACGAAGAATCGCTCAAACATTACATGCAGACCGCGGCGGACATCTCTCCCGATAAGCCGGTATTGATCGACAGGTTTCTCGAGGACGCGTTCGAGTTCGATGTGGACGCCGTTGCCGATGGCGATGACGTTATCATCGGCGCCATAATGGAGCACATCGAAGAGGCGGGAATTCACTCAGGAGACAGCGCGGCAGTTATCCCGCCTTACATGATTACCGACAAGTGTCTCAAGGAACTGAAAGACTACACGCACATGCTGGCGAAAGGGTTGAACGTCATCGGTCTGATGAACATTCAGTTCGCCATGAAGGATGATGTGGTCTACGTTATTGAAGTCAATCCCCGCGCGAGCCGCACCGTGCCTTTCGTGAGCAAAAGTATTGGGTTACCGCTCGCTAAGATTGCCGCTAAGATAATGCTCGGAAAAAAGCTTAAAGAGATGGGAATCGGTCCCGTGAACGGTAACTTCAAGCACATAGCCATAAAGGAGGCGGTGTTCCCGTTCAACAGGTTCGCTCACGTCAAGGTTTTCCTCGGACCGGAGATGAGATCCACCGGCGAGGTGATGGGGATCGACACGAACTTCGGCGCGGCCTACGCAAAGTCGCAGGCGGCGGCGGGCAACCCCCTTCCTCAGACGGGATCCGTATTGTTCAGTGTCAACGACAACGACAAAAACGAATCCACCGTAGAGATAGCTCGAGATTTCATCGATCTTGGATTCAAAGTCATAGCTACCGAGGGGACCGCCAAGTTTTTCAGCGAGCATGACATAGCAAACGAGAAAATTTTCAAGGTCAGCGAAGGAAGACCTAACATAGTCGACTTCATAAAAAATGGTAAGATACAGTTCATAGTAAACACGCCCTTGGGAGAAGAGGCGCGTTACGACGAATATGCCATCGGGTGGGCCGCAATCGAGCACAAGGTCTCGTTCGCGACGACCCTCTCCGCAGCATCGGCCGCGGTCAAGGCGATTAAATCGCTTCAATCGGGCCAGCTCGGAGTAAAACCGATCCAGGACTATCACAGATAAAAAATCGCTGAAGCTTCATACGAAGTCCTTTTCTTCAACAGGGGCGCGCATTTTCCAATGTTCGCCCCTGTTTCTTCTCATGTTCTCGCCGTATTTTCAACACAGGATGAAGTTTCCTTTACCAGGCTTTTTTTTATGTATCATTTTTATGTTTGCCGCGAACCTGAGGGCGGAATCAAAAATAACCTCGGTGAAATTTCTAGGGACTTCCGTGTTTAGCGATATGACACTGCAGGAGTATTTCCAGCCGCTGGGTTTCAACGCCAACGACACCTCCCGCATTAAGTCCGGGCTCGCTCAAATGAGCGAAAGTTATTACGCTAACGGTTATATACTTTTCAGGGTCGACTCTTTCCGCGTCGCGGTCCCCGCAGATTCTGCTCGATCGCGCCTCGATATATTTGTGACAGAGGGTCCGCGCATAGTAATAGGGAGGATTTTAATTCACGGAAACAAATTCATGTCTGAAGTTCGGCTCGCTGAAGAAATGAATACGAGTCGCGGCAAACCTTTTGACCAGGCTGTGCTTGAAAATGACATGGACTACATCCTGAAGCAATACAATGCCGTAGGGTTTCCGCTCGCCAAGATTTCCATAGACAGCCTTTTCATCTACAACAACAATGGACACGATTCTCTTTGCGTATCGCTGGATTTCCATGAAGGGAAACGCGTGCGCATCGACGCGGTCCGTATAAAAGGAAACACCGTCACCAAGAACTACGTGATCCTCAGGGCACTGGCGATTCCACCGGATTCATATTACAACGAAAACGAGTTGAGCCAGGCGAGGCAGCGAGTCGAAAAACTCGGATTCTTCCGCAGCGTCAGCCAGCCTCAACTCTTCGAGAGCGGCGACACGACCGGGATACTGATGAGCGTCGCCGAAGGGAACACCAATACGTTCGACGGTATTATTGGTTATATGCCGGGCCAATTCGGGCAGCCGGGCTATTTCACGGGGATGATCAACATCTCAATGCTAAACCTCTTCGGGACCGGCAGGAAGTTCAGCGCGCAATGGCACCAGGAGACGAAGCTAACGCAGCAGCTCGAAATAGCCTACGCGGAACCTTATATTTTCGGCCTGCCTATAACTGCACAGCTGAGCTTCACCCAGCGCCAGCAGGATTCTACGTCGGTCACGAGGAACTTCGGCGCAAGTGGCATTTTCTCATTCAACGACAACTTAAACGCAAACCTCTCGTTCAGCGACATTTCCACTACGCCGCTCTTGAGCGCCGAAAACAATTACTCCGTTTACGAAAGCAGCGTCCTCAACCTAGGCATTGGAATAACCTACGACACGAGGAACAATCTTTACAGCCCGACGAAAGGTCTGCTCTACGACACGCAGGTCGAATTCGGCCAGAAGAAAATATATGGGCCATCGCAGCTTATCCTCCCTGACACCAGGCTGACGAACTACGTGCAGCATCTTAATGTGGATCTTTCTATTTACCACGAGTTTTTGCCGAGGCAGATACTAGCGATCGGAATACACGGTGAGCAGGTCACCGGCACCGAACTCGATCAGACCGACATGTACCGGATAGGCGGCACTAATACGATTCGTGGCTACCTGGAAAATCAATTTCTCGCGTCGAAGGCCGCCTGGACAAACGTAGAGTACAGGTTCGCGACTGGGCGGGAATCGTTCCTCTTCGCTTTCGTCGATGCGGGATATATTTACCAACAGAGCGATCCGCTCGCGGATACGCCCGCTACCTCGTTTACCCTTTACGGCTACGGGATCGGCACGCAGGTAGAGACGGGGCTTGGCATTTTGAAAGCAAGCTTCGCCATTGGGAAGGGCGATTCATTCACGCAAGGGAAGATACATTTCGGTTTGGTAAATCGATTTTAAGGACTGTAATAAACTCAATGTCAAGCTACTTAAAGCTCGCCCGCATCGGAAACGTTATACTAGCCTTCTTGAGCGTGGAGGTCGCGGGAATACTTTGCGGTCTGGACATCGCTAGAAACTGGCATATCTTCGCGGCGGCACTCGCCGCATCGTTGATCACCGCAGGAGGGAATGCGATTAATGATCTCTTCGATATCGATATTGACAGGATAAATCGTCCGAAACGCCCTTTGGTTTCAGGGAAACTTTCAAAAAGGCAAGCGACAATTTTCTATATCGTCACCACATTAATCGGACTGATAATCAGCGCTGCCGTGAATATCTGGACATTGCTGATTGCGTTGGCCGCTGGAGGGTTGGTGTTCGCGTACAGCTTCAAGTTCAAGCGGATGATCTTCCTTAGCAACTTCGTTGTGGCGTTGGTTACAGGGCTTGCTTTCCTTTACGGAGGAGCCGCCGTGGGCGACATCAGAGACGTCTACCCTGCCGCGCTTTTTGCCTTCCTGGCAAATCTCATCCGCGAGATTATCAAGGATGCCGAAGACGTCAGAGGCGACGGAGAGATCGGAGTTCGCACGATAGCCACGAGATACGGGACAAGAACATCTGCCTGGCTTTCAATTGCTTTGACGATTATACTCCTTTTCGCCGCTTGGGGGGCTTTTCAGTTGGGAATTTTGCCGATTCAGTTTCTAACCGTGTGCGGTCTGACAATATTCCCAATCGGAGTTTACATAACATACCTGCTTATCACGAGAAGCAGCTTCTCGGAAGCGAGTTTCGGCTATAAGCTCATGATGATCTTCGGGCTTGTGGCGCTGATAGTGGGAAAAGTCTAAGTAACATTTGTAACATATGTCCGGCATTCGCCCGACAACAACCAAGAGGAGAGCGATGAAGAAGTACCTTTTGCCCTTACTTGTAATCCTGGCGGTTTCTAATACCTCTGCCCATACCCTGCCGCCCGCGCATCACGCCCCTAACAGGGAGTTTCACATGTCCAACGTAGTCATTCGGCTTCACTTCGATATGACTACTAAGACAGTCTTCGGGAAAGTCTCTGAAACAATCACTCCGTTTCGGACTTCTCTTGACTCGATTCATTTGAATGCTGTAGACATGAATATAAAAAGCGTGACGATGAGAGATGTCCCACTACACTACCGGTACGATGGAAAGATACTCACCATCGTTTTTCCCAGGCAGTACGGATTAGATTCAAGACTCACCTACTCGATATCTTATTCCACTAAGCCATCCCGAGGGTTATTCTTCATAACTCCCGACAAGGGATATCCTAAACGGAATCCTGAGGTATGGAGCATGAGCGAGCCGGAAGATGCCCGATACTGGTTCCCGTGCCACGACTACCCGGACGACTTTACCGCAAGCGAAATGATAGCGACCGTTCCGGCAAGCTGGACGGTCATATCAAACGGCTACCTCAAGAGGGAATCGACAGTCGACGGAGGTGCCGAAAAGCGGTTCGACTGGGTTGAGCCGAGACCGCACGTCGTTTATCTCATCTCCATAATCGCGGGAAAGTTCGAAGAATTCACCGATCACCTCGGGAAGCTGCCGATCGATTTCTACTGCGATCCGAGCTACGGTTCGCTAATAAAGTCGAACTTCGCCCAGGAGCCTGATATAGTAAAATTCTATTCGCAGATTACCGGCCAGCCGTTTCCCTGGGAAAAACTCGCGCTAACGACGGTGACGGACTTCACCTGGGGCGGCGAAGAAAATGTCTCGGCAATTACCCTTACCGATGGAACGCTTCATGATCAGGACGCGGATCCACAGATATCAAGCGTTCCGCTGATAGCACATGAGACCGCGCACCAGTGGTTCGGTGACCTCCTGACGACACGCAATTGGGCGAGCTCATGGCTAAATGAGGGATTCGCTACTTATTTCGAGGCACTTTACCGCGAACACGCGTACGGTAAGCAGGAATTCGAATATGAAATGTATAACAATCACAAGCAGGTCATAGCCGCCGACAACGTCCGACGTCAGCCTACCGTCTGGAAGCATTACGCCCGACCCGTGGATGTCTTCAACACCTACATTTATCCGCGCGGAGCTTCAATGCTCAATATGTTGAGATACTTCCTCGGCGATACGTTGTTTGATAGAGCTATAAGACTCTACGTCAAAGAATACAAGTACAGGAACGTCGACACGCATGATTTCGCCCAGGCGATAACAGAGGCGACAGGCTACAATATGAACTGGTTCTTCAGGGAATGGTTGTATAAAGGCGGTCATCCGGATTTCAACGTCAGCTATGCCTACAACCCAGGGAATAATACAGTGAAGATGCGCGTCGAGCAGATCCAGACCGTCGACAGCCTGACGCCTGTTTACAGGATGCCTGTCGACATCCAAATCGTCACGCCAACTTCCACATACTTGAAAAGAGTCTGGATCGATTCCCTTTCAAACACCTACAAATTCCATGTAAGCGGGAAGCCGCTTATGGTCAATTTCGACCAGGGTCATTGGCTGCTCGACCAGGTTTACTTCTCCAAATCAGTCTCGATGTTGGAATACCAGCTCAAGCACGACGCGGATGTCGTGGGAAGAATTCGTGCCGCCGAGCAACTCGAAAGCGCTTACAAGGATACAGCCGAGAGCGCTCTCTTTACCGCTCTAAAGGAAGACGACTTCTGGGCCGTACGACAGAAGTGCGCGACATTGCTTGGTATGTACAAGAACGATGGAGCTAAGAATGCGTTGATCGCCGCAGTTAACGACAAGGATCCGCGGGTTCAGGCCGCGGCAATCGACGCTCTTGGAGAATTCAAGAATGACACGGCGATCGCAAGACTCATGTGGGGAATATTTTACAACAGGACGAATTACTTTGTCAGAGCCGCAGCCGTCAACGCGATCGCAAAGGTCGATCCACATATGGCGGTTCACGTTATCTATACCGCTCTGGACAGGCGCTCGTATCATCAGATTCTGCGCACAACCGCTCTCCAGAACCTGACGAAAATCAGGCCGAACATGGCGCACGAAATCGCCGTAAATTATTCGTTGTACGGTGAGCCTGAACATCTGCGAACCGCGGGTATATCAGTCCTGACTGAAATGGACAAGGACCACAAGCAAACGATATCGCTGTTATCAAAATATCTTTCCGATCCTTACATTTGGGTCCGCGCGGGCGCGATCAACGGGCTCGGCAAAATTGGTGGCAAGTCTGTCATCCCTCTTCTTAAGGAACGGCTGAAAGTCGAGCCGGACGGCCGCCTTGTTCAAATGGCGAAGAACGCGATCGCCGAGATAGAGAGCCGAGAAGAATAATCTGTTTCGCCGGAGG
>JAJYOS010000405.1 GCA_021796055.1 Bacteroidota bacterium | reverse complement strand
TCCCGCGAAAGAAAAGGAAGCCGCGCCCGAAAAAGAAGTGAAAGAGGAAGCGAAAGCGGAGTCGACCCCCGCTCAGTAGTCCTTTAGTTCAGCTCGTCCCGCAATTATCCCCCGCCGCCCACAAACTACACGGAACAGGGTTTACATTCCGATGGTGGTTTATGTCTTTTGCAATGATTGATCTAATGAATTGAGATTATCGCGGGAATTTCTTAACTTTATAGGTGAGATGAACTTAACGGGGATATGACCTTATGAAGATTGAAGCGGCAAAATTTGTCACCAGTGCAGTGGACTACACGCAGGTGCCTGATACTGATTTGCCAGAGGTCGCCTTCATCGGAAGATCAAATGTCGGTAAATCGTCGCTCATCAATAAACTCTGCAACAAGAAGAATCTTGCCCAGGCCAGCTCTACTCCCGGAAAAACCAGGTCCCTCAATTTCTTCCTTATAAACGACGGGCACTACTTCGTAGACCTGCCCGGCTACGGGTATGCGATTGCCCCGGAGCACATGAAATCAAGCTGGGCAAAGCTTGTCGAGACTTATCTTCAGGAAAGAAAACAACTGAAATTGGTGGTTCAGATCCTCGATGCCCGCCACGAGCCGATGGAGCTTGACAAAATCATGATCGGCTGGCTGGAATTCTACAAGATTCCGTATGTCATTGTGATGACGAAGGCGGATAAGCTCTCCCAGAACAAGATGAACACCCACATGGCGCGGGCGAAAGCTCAGTTGCCTAACCTGAAGTTTTGCCAGTGCTTCCTGCCTTTTTCGGCAATATCCGGCCAGGGCCGCTCCGAGCTTGTGAAGATCGTAGAAGACTTCACTCAAGCGACAGATTAACTAACTCCGATTTGAAATCGCGATGCAGGCAAGATTGTCTTCCTGCCTGCGTTCTGTCCGGCAACCTATGAAGCGTTGGCGGCGTGCTTTTCGACCGCAGCGATTTTTGCGATCATCCATCCTACCACTGCGATTCCCGCCACAAACAGGACCAGGAACACTATCATCGGGCTCCACTGCGTTTCGACGGGGAGTTTCGCTATGTTCTCGTATCTGAATATCTCGAGATTCTGCACCCATTGCCTGCTTACCGCATTGAGGCTGAGAACGACGACCTGAAGGACGGACGCGAGAATTACGCCTTCCTTCTTCAGACCTTTCCGCTGTGTAAGCAGAGAGAGAAAGACTAAGCCCGGCGACATCGCCGTTAAGCCGAACAAGAGATAAACTGCAGGATGCCCGGCGATTTCAGCGAGCGTGGATTTTTCCATCGCGCCAAATATGTACCAGCTTCCCATTGCCGCGAACCATACAAGCCCGGCCGTGTAGAAGAGGAAAGCAAAACCGGCCGCCCATTTCCTGTATTCATCGGAAGTGTCGCGTCTCTTGAAGAACACCGCGTCGAATGCGATGAACACAGCCGTGGTCGTCATTGCGAGCCCGAACATCATCAGCCATCTGGGTATCAGCGTCGGGTCCGACGTGTTCAGCCCGGTTCCCAGGGCGGCTCCCCCCACGTTTGTCCTGTTGAAGATATGAATCCAGCTGTTCACGTTCGCCATCAGACTGAAATTGTTCGCGAATAGAAATCCGATAAATATGAACGCGATTGAGCTGACCCATGCGGATGCGAGTGCAAACTTCGTGCTCTTGTTATTCCTGACACTGAGAGAATAAATGTAGACACCGTAGTACGCGAATATAAGGATGACGATTACACTGAACCATGCGTGGGCCATGAGGATTCCTGCGGGATAGTAGAACTGGTAATAGCCGACCTGGGTAAACAGAAGCGGGACGATTCCCAGGTTGACTCCTAATGCTACAATTACCGGCATGGTTCGCGAAAGGCGGTGTGCCAGTTCCAGGGAGTGATTCTTTCCGAACGTCGCGAAAATTGCTACGAGTATCATCCCAGCGTACCATATATTCATCGGGATCATGTGAAGTATGAACCCGAGCACCTTGAAGAATGTGATAAACCAGAAAGGAGCCGGGTTGCCGAGCGGTGATACGGGTCCTATCAAATCCTGGGGGTTCATCTGCGTTCCTCCTCATTAGCTGTCCTGTCTGCCGTTTGCATCACGCCGGCATTTGGCGTCCCTGCGAAATTCATCCCGCCCGGGCTCGGCTCGGATTGGGAAACCAGATATTCCGTGAGCATTGCAGCTTCCGCTTGCGTTCCGCACCAGGGTGGCATGAAGTAATGCGCCTTGTTGAGGTTGGTCACAACCGTATAGATCATGTCCCTGGTCCAGCCGCGTGTGAGCTCTGCAACTCCCGAAAATCCTCCGACCGAATGGCAGTCGTTGCAATGGTACTGAAAGAGAACCTGGCCCACTTCGACCTGGTCTCTCGGAGGAAGCTGGAGCAACTTTCCATCTTCTATGTTTCCGTCGGTGCCGATGACCTGTGGGAAATGGGCTTTTATATACGCCTTTGTCCAAGTCCCTCCGTTGAGGTAACCGGTGGACTGCAGCCTGGGTATTTCGGACACGAGGACGTTGTTTCCGGTGACGTAGTTGTAAACTATGAATGGTTTTCTTACACCTTCGCGGATGAATTCACCGGTGCCTGTGGCGGCGATGCCGAGCAGGAAGTACAGAATTGCGAAGCCGGGATTGATCCAACCGGGATTCCGGTATGGGCCGAAGAAGAGCATGAAGAAGACTACCGCGGATGCGGTAAAAACCAGAATCGACAGGATGTTTAGAGCGCTCGCTCCGGCGAGTGCCGCCTTCGCGCTCTGTGGGATGTTCATGTACCACCATGCTCCACCGATAGTAACCAGCGCGGCACCCGCCATTGCCCATTTCGACGTTCTGTTTTCCACGAGTGCGCGAAGCTGGTTATCGTTCTTAAGCTTGAACGCGGCGTGGAGATATATGTAGAGTGAAGCCAGCAGGAGCGACGCGCCGGAGCGTGCGATAATCTGCGGAAACGTCTGAGGGTTGAAGAAAGCCACCCACATGCCTTTGTCCGGGGTCCAATTTCCGATATCGAGCTGGAATGCAGTAATGCCGGTGATGAGGACAAGGCTGAAATAGGCTGCCACGGCATATATCCAACCGATTATTTTGTGAGTCCTCGCGTCGAGCCGGCCCCAATAATAGTGAAATATAAATGCGGCGACTATTTCCAAAACGAAAAACACGTATTCCATTGCCCAGCCGAACACGAAGATGTGTATTAAAGATTCGGTCGCCAGCGGCGAGGCCAGACCAATCGTCCACCAGATGCCGACTCCGGTTATCGCACCGAAGACAACCGTGAGCAGTATGAAGAAGAGCGTATGAGATTTTAAGTAATCAAGGAGAGATTTGTTATTGACTTTGTAGGCAAAAGACACTTCTCCAGCCAGGACGATACCCCCGCCCACCGCGTACAGCGATACAAATACGTGGATTGTGGCGATCAAGGCGATCAGCATCGGAGAAGTAAGGTTTGGGACATACCACCATGGATAATGCATTTAGTCCTCCGGATAAATGAACTCTAAGCACGATACCCTGAATAAATCCGAGAGCGAAAAACTCACCCGTTCGTAATCGATTTTACTCCATCCCGATGATGCGTCTCTTTCAGTTCGGGACCAAAATTGCGTCGGTAGAATTCTGAGATTCAGGGCTTTGTCAGTCGTTCTCGTTCAGGGTTTAGATTTGGATTTCGGGAATTCAAATTATATCAGCGGAGAGGGAGGTAGACTGCGCTCCCTGGAGCTTCGTCTACCAGGGGATTCGAAACCCGTTCGCGCTCTCAGCGATTTGTCCAGTCTGCGAAGCCACAGCGTTGTTGAGTTTGCCAGACGCCGTGCCGTTGATCTCACGCCACATAGTCGAGCGGAGAGGGAGGGATTCGAACCCTCGATACCCCGAAGGGTATTCCGGTTTTCAAGACCGGTCGATTCAACCACTCTCGCACCTCTCCAAAACGAACTCCGAGGTAATTCCAAATTCTCCGGCCAGGGGCGAGCACTTTTGTGAGGGAGTCGGATTTGCTCATGGTAGAAAACTCCTCGCCGGCGGGGCTTCCGTCTCCGGCCAATTCATCGGCCGAATAAGGCAACCCTCCAGATTGCCGGGGTAATTTACAAAATCGGCGTCCGAGTTTCAAAGCGGCAGGCCGCGGAGCATCGTGCTCGCAGCCTGCAACTGGATGCTTCTTTTCTAATGTCGCTTGAAGATGACGAAATAAGACCCGAGCGGAAGTGCATAAGTATATGTCCCCCGTTTCAGGCCGCGCAGCTCATCCTGGACTTCGTTTGGAAAGCGGTGAATATCCACTTGTCCGATGCGTCCGCTCGGCATCGTGGGAACCGACAACCGGTAGAGCGCGGCTGTCGAGTCGAACGAGGCACCTTTCTTCAGGAGCGCGCAAGCGGAATCTGCCTGTGCAGAGGTAGCCACTACAATCTCCGACAGATCCATCATTTCAGGCTGACTTGAGACGACTTTCGCAGTCTGCATGATCCTCATCTGGATCGGCTTGCCATTCAACAGGGCGGGTGAAAACTTCCAACGCATCATTTGCTGGACTGCTGCGGAATCCCATTCAGCGTCCCCCGTCGATCTTGTCAAGGTGACATGCCTGACCGAGCCGTCTTTGCCGACAAGCAGTTCCATCCTGAGATAGAAGTCTCTGTTGGCCAACTGCGCAGGTGGTTGAGGCAATGAGGTCTTTTCGATTAAGGTGGGCGGAACTATCTCTGAATTCATGCTGTCAAAGGAAGTGCAACCCGCAATCACTGAGCTTACGCCAATCAAGGCGAGAAAAAGGAATATCTTCTGACGTGTCATGAAACTCCCCCCTTTCTTGGAGTTTAACTTCGTAACGACTTTACAAAATATCGCTTTCAAATGCAAACTGTGCGTTCCCGCGGAGGTTGTGCGCCACTTTGGGTTGAAAAAGTGGATTTGTGCGAGTATATTTTACAGGTCTCGGACGATTAGCCCGGAATTTCTGGGCTATTTTTTTTAGAGAGCATGGAAAAAGCAGAGAAAATAGAAAGATTAGGCGTGTTGCTTGAGGCTCCTCTTGAGAATCATGGAGCTTTTCTGGTCGATTTGGCCCTCAAAGGTGAGGGGAGGAGGCAACTGCTGGAAATCTTTTGCGACACCGAGACCGGAATCAAGATCTCCCAGTGCGCAGAGATCAGTCGCGAGATATTTCCTATCATAGAAGCTTCCGGTATCATGGGAGAGGATTTCCGGCTCGATGTGTCCTCGCCGGGAGTCGGCGTGCCGCTGAAGGACAAAAGACAGTACAAGAGCAATATCGGGAGGAAAATGTCGGTCAAGTACCGGGAAGGCGAGAATCTAAGAGAGGCCGAAGGCGAGCTGACGAATCTGACCGAAGACAGGATAACCCTGAAAACGGAAACGGTTTCGATTGAACTGAGATTCGACTTGATAACAGAAGCAAGAGTTAAAACCAGATGGTGACAGGAGGATAAATGCACGCAGAGAAGAACGAGATTATATCTGCCGCGGCAGAAATTGCGAAGGAAAAAGGCATCGACAAAGAAGTCGTCTCTGAGATTCTTGAAGAAGTATTCGCCGGAATTGTGAAGAAGAAGTACGGCGATGACGTCGAAACCGACATTGTCACGAACGTTGATCGCGGGGATATAGAAATATTTGTGATAAAGAATATCGTCGAGCAGGTCGAGAACCCTGGAAAGGAGATCAGCCTTGAGGCACTCAAACAGATCGACCCGGACGGAGATTTCGAGATAGGCGATCAATATCCCGAAGAAATCCCGCCTGAAGAACTCGGGAGGCGCTTGGTGGTTTTTGCGCGCCAGACGTTCCTGCAGCGCCTGCACGAATATGAGAAGAATGTCATCTACGACGAATACAACAAGATGATCGGTGAAATTGTCGTCGGCGAGATTTACCAGGTGAAAAGGGATTTCATACTGGTGAACCACAATCGCAGGGAATTGTTTCTTCCCCGCTCGGAGCAGATTTCCAACGAACATTACAGAAAAAATTCGACCGTTCGCGCAGTCGTCAAGGAGGTACGCAAGGGAACATCCGGACCGCAGGTGATCATATCGAGAGCCGACCCGATGTTTCTCAAGAAGCTTTTTGAAATGGAAATACCGGAAATCTTCGACGGCGTGGTGGAGATAAAGGCGATCGCACGCGATCCCGGCAAGAGGGCGAAAGTCGCCGTTCTTTCGAACGACTCAAGGGTGGACGCGGTCGGAGCGTGCGTCGGCATGAAGGGAGTACGCATCCATTCGATAGTCCGCGAGCTCAACAATGAAAATATAGATGTGCTCCTTTATTCGGAGGACCCGCAGGTTTTTGTCGAACGTGCACTGACTCCGGCAAACGCCCCCCCCCCCCCCCCCCCCC
>JAJYOS010000404.1 GCA_021796055.1 Bacteroidota bacterium | reverse complement strand
CGAAAGCTTTTCAAGTCAAGCAATGCCTTTTTCCTTGTCGGTCTTCTCTGTGTCGTCGCTGGCTTTGTTTCAGTGCACAGCTTGGTCTTCATTAGTGTGGGATTGTTCTGGATTGTTCTTGCGATCATCGTCAGAAGCAGAGAATCGCGTAAGTCAGCATCCCAGGATCACTCCAAGCCGTGAACGTTGCCGGCGCCACCGGGCAGCAACCGGCGCATTCGATGAAGGCCTATATGATGCGATCGCTCAACAGACGATCTCACACAAGCGCCGCCAACGAACGCCCGACAAACGGCAAACCGGCGCTCGCACACTGCATAGGCGAGGGTGAACCTAAGTTTGGCTAAATGTAAAGTGCTCGCTCCATTGCTTGCCCCGCATCAAGGAATCATTCAAATGCGGGACTCGGAACGGCGGTTTGCCTAAAGGTTAGACGCAATGCCGCAGCTCTTAAGAAACTAAACAAATAGCTGAAAGAAATCACATGGAAACGCAAAGTGCAACCCTTGTACTGATACTGAATAGTCTATCGATCATATTGTTTATTGCGTTACTTTTCGTCATCGGCGGGGTCGGTGACAACATCAAGAAGATCCGAAAGATGCTTGAGGAAGAACTCAAGACGCGGCACAGCGCCTGACAGCGCGAATCAACGACGCTCGATTTGCGCCGGAGGCGCATCAGCCTCCGGCTGAATTGTGTATCGTGGTTCCCGCTCCATACCGCGCACATTATATCCGGAAGGCGCGCGGCACGGCGTGATTCCCGCAATCTATGATGTAAACGTTAGTCGGTAAATTGCAGAGGGCTGAAATGATAATATACCGCACCATCGGCGTTGTATTCGTGTCGCTCGTATTTGCGCTCTCTTTCTTTGTGCACGATTCAGCCGCGCAGGGGTTGCCAGAGGTACCGTTCATAGAGAAACACGCCTTCCCCTTTGAATGTTGCCAATACGGGAAGTGGCGGGCGGGCTCACCCCTCATTGCTTACTCTACCGAAGGGGACACGTCAAGCGTGGCTTTCAGAATTGCCGTTGGTGATTCGTTCTTTGCAAGCACAGGCAATATCCACATGGAGAAGCTAGGCGTCGTTGTGGTGACTAAGCCTGTCGGGGCGTTTGTCCCGGGAGACACGATATACACCCTTAGCTATACTGGCGAAGGTTCCATCGACGTTTGGCATAATGGTACAGAAAGCAATGTTGAGATATTTTGGGATACGGAGGACGACGTAGATTCTGCTGATGTCAATATACATGACCCCGGGAGGGCCAGATATTCCGGTGTTCTTGTACAGCGTCCGTTGATGATATGGTGGGTTCAGGTCCGGAACTCAGAAGGTCAGGATGGCTGGCTTAGGCTTGTCAACACGACCGTTGCAGGTTTTGCCATCGATGAACAGATAGACGGAATGGATGGGTGCGGATGAAGAGCAATTCGTCGTCTAACATGTCGGACAAACTCGCTCTCCGAATGCTCGTTCCGTGTTTCGGGTCGGTCTGTCATTTCTATGTGTCGTTCCTGCCCTCTCTATCGAGCGGGGTCGCAGACTACACTGCGTTCGTCCGCATGCCCGACGCCGCGCAACCTTTCCAGTGGGCGACCGTAACAATGCGCTGCCGCGAGAGGTCACCCGCCGTGCGACTGTAGAATAGGACATGGAGAAACCGCCGATGAATAAATATCTTAGAGGGGTACTGATATTCTTCTTTTTCTACGCTTTTGTCGGCCAAGTCATAAGTAATTTCCTGGCCGATCTTGCAGCGACTGTCGGCATTGGAACCGGCATCTGGGTCGGCATGGCAGGTGGATTAGCAGGGGCTCTGCTTGGCTTGTTTCTGGCATTAAGACGAATCAAGACGAACACTCCCTGGAGGATGACGCCATTAAAAATTGCACTTATGATCGGATGTTTCCATTTTGCGCTTCAACAGTTTTGGCTGATTCTTTTGTTCGCGCTCGGAGAGACTTCTCACCGGGCACCCGTATCTGCATCTGCGACTCACATGCTCACCGTTGTCGATGACATTATCAGATTTCCGTTCCCATTCTTGCGGCTGGAACATTGGAGCCTGTTGCTGAGCAGCACTTTTTGGGCAATTGTGTCTTATTGTGTTTTCGTCCTGATTGATAGATTGAGGGCAACAAAAAGTCGGACGGAGGCTGACAGTAACAAGAATGTAAAATGAACTCCTGCTACGCTCACAACAAATTTGACAACGAGAGTTCGCTTCGTAACGGCAGTTTTGCTGCAGCCGTTATGTGCCATATCTCAACTTGAAGGAGAAGTAATGCGAAAGAAGATATTCCTCGTCCTTTGCTTATCAGTGCTAAGTTCCTGTTCCAGAGACACTGAGGTTATCAGCCTGTCGCAGAAATTCTTCAACGCGTATGACCACAAAGATTTCAATCTGGCCTACACCATGTTATCTCCCGTTGATAAGCGATACATGTCTGCGGACAGTTTCTACGTGATGTCCTGCAAGATGGACGACCAGATCGCCCGCCTGGACAGCTCTTCTGCGGTCTCCACGTTCATCGAAAGAACTGCGGGTGACACCAGCTGGGTCAGACAGGTATGGCGGGTTCCCGACTACGCACTCATCAACGAGACCAAACCTCAGAATATCAAATTCTCCGAATTCTTTGCCGGGATGGAATCCGAGAAAGCGGTGCCCCTCAGGCTTGACAGCTCGCGTGCCATCTCCGTGGTGAAAGAGCACGGAGGCCTTTACGTCTATCTGGGGCTGGACAGATTCAAGAAGTTCACGGATTCTTACCGGGCTATAATGGGGTCTTATTCGTTTATGGTGATAGTGGTCCCCGAAAGCATCAGGCTCTACAGGTCCGGTCACAGCAACTACTCTGCCGAGGCGTCTGTCCGAATTACCAATTACAGTCCTTTTCTTGTAACCGGCTTCTTCTGTTCAATTTTCATTGACAAAAACTTATGCGACTCAGACTGCGACGCACTCGCCGAGACAACCGTCCAATCGGGACAATCTGTCGTCGGGACCGTGAAACTTTCCAGGGCTCCGGCTCTTTTCACAAAGTACCTTCCTAACGGCTTGTCGTCCGGCCGAATCAAGGGGGATAGAATTACAATTACTCCGACAAATGTGTCCTTCGGTAAGAATGAATGTGCATTCATGAGGAACTTCTCTATGAGGCAGTCAGGCTTTACAGGTTTCACTTTCCTTGCACCTGGCTATAGTAAGCTGCTCCTGGATTTCTGAACCGGATTATGAAGGCCACGGCGCGCAGCAATCGTGAAAAACACGCTCCACGAATACGCGTTCCTCCTTTCGGGGCACGCCGTCATTTGTATAGGTCGAGCCCGCCAGAAAGCATCGAAGGCCAATCGAGCGCTTCTCGCGGGCGAGGCGGGTAACGGAACGAAATTAGAGTAGGAATATGCTATGTCATTAGTCGTGATTGTAGTAATTGTCATGCTGCTTGGAGCGATCGCTTTGATGCCTGGCTATACGCCCAGGATCAAGCCTGGAGGAAATATTCAAGAGGGTGAAAGCATCGCATCGCTGGAGAAGCTGACTGTCGGAAACTCCGTCTAATGGGTCCTCATCCGTTCGGAAAACACGAAGAACCCCATCCTGTTATTCCTGCACGGAGGCCCCGGGACGTCGGAATTGACTCTGAACAGGAAGAACACACGTCCGCTCGAAAAATATTTCACGATAGTGAACTGGGATCAAAGGGGGGCAGGCAAGTCTTACGCGGCGATCGGCGATGGAAGCCGCATGGTGATGGACCAGTTTGTTGCAGACACAATCGAATTGACTCAGCATCTCGAAGATCGCTTCGGGAAGAAGAAGATAACGCTCGCAGGGCATTCGTGGGGGACTACAATCGGCGTGCTGGCCGTGGCGAAGAGACCGGACCTGTTCAACGGGTACATCGGAATCGGCCAGATGTCCGACGTGGCGGAAGGTGAGACGATTTCATACGAATGGACGTTAAACCAGGCTGGGTTAGCTAAAAGCGTAAAGGATGTAAAGAAGCTAATGGAAATTGGGCCGCCGCCATTCACCGGTGATTGGAGAGCGAAGTTCATGTCCCAGCGGAGAATCCTCGGCAAGTACGGCGGAGAATACTACGGCAGCAAGGTGGGTGCCTTCGGTGTCGTCTTCAATAGCCTGATATTGTCCACGGAGTACACGCTCATGGACCGTGTGAATTACTTCCGGGGGATATTCGACTCGGTGAAGATACTCTTTCCGCAACTCTTGAGAGTGAATCTGTTTGGACTTGTGCCGGAGCTGGAGGTGCCTGTCTGGTTCATGTCTGGACGGCATGACTATGAAGTGCCGTCCGTGTTGTCGGAGAAGTACTTCAACGCGCTGATTGCCCCTTCAAAGGAATTGATCTGGTTCGAGAAATCGGCGCACCTCCCTAATACCGAAGAGAGAGATTTGTTCAATAAGATTTTAATAGATAAAATACTGCCGGCGGTTATGGCCAATCAATGAAACATTGACGGGAGATTATGTAAGGCTATCTCGAAAGGCTCAGGTCAGGCGAGAAAGAAAGGTGGTGACTGAAATGCGTATCGTTCAGATTGTAATGTTCGCGTTTGGCGTGGTGGCGTTTCTTGCTTCGGTGGCCTTCATCGGGCAGGGGATGGGAGACACTCTCTGGCGGGCCGGTGTAGCTGCCATGCTTATCGTCCTGGCGTGTGCCGGGCTGTGGCCGGTCGCGAAAGGGGCGTAGCCGGACTCCAATTGCGCATCCGACGCGGAGGTGCGCGTGAAAACGATTGGTAAATTTGGTATCTGAGCGAGTGACCGGGATACCTTTACAAGCACAAAAAGAATGGGAGATTGCGATGACCAAACCTGAAGCAAAAGTAAATGTCGAGCAGATCGAAAGGCTGTATTACTGGCTTAACTATCACCGGCTGACAATATTTATCTACGGCGCAACCTTCTTTCTGCCGAGCGGAGTAGTCCTCGGGATTCTAATCATCCTCGCCTTAATAGTCGCGCCCTATACTTTGTCCGTTCTCTATAAGAACGGAAAGAGAGGATGGCTTCTCGCATTCGGCATTATAGTCGGCATACCTGCGGGTGCCGCGTTTATTCATACAGGCAACCACTCCTTCGATGTTGCACTCCATTTCTTTCCACTTCTGATGTTCTACTTCTACTGTTACATACTTCGTTACTCTGCGGGCGAATGGGTCAGCAACGAAAGCATCGTGGGGGAAAAGTGGGTGGACGCAAACGACAGGAATAACCGACTCGATCATTAGTGGCGAGGACCGGCCTCGATTGAAGGCTACTGTGGAGCTGTCCCCGTGCCGCTTTCTTATCTGAACAATAGGGGGAAGGCGACTGCCCCGACGACGCTCCCGGCGAAATTCACCACGTCGTTGTTTATCCAGCGGTAACCGGAGACAAGTGCCGTCTCGTTGCCGCCGCAATGTCTCGTTCGCTCGGTTGTCTTGCCGCATGTCGGACACCGATACTGCGATTGAAATGTCCCGCCGATTATGCTGTCTGCAAGGCTCCCGATCGCTCCGCTCAATGTACCCGCGACTACAAAACGAATAGGGAAGAGCACATATCCGCCGGCAAACGGGAGTGACAGCGACGCCAGCATTGCCGCAGAGACTATTCCTGCAGTTGTGCCGAGATATGAGACTGCACCGGACATACCTCTCTCCACTTTCTTCCAAAGTGAAATGGAGAACGGATTTGCCCTCGAAAATACACCCAATTCGGTTCCCAGGGTGTCCGCAGTCGCAGCGGTCAGCGAACCGAGATACGCAAGGTACCAGTGGTGATCGGGTAAGAGAATGCTGAATATCAATATCATCAATCCAACGCCGCCGTTTGCGAACACCTGTCCGGCATCACGCGTGTGACTCTTTTCATAGAGCAGGTTGTACCCTGACTTGGCGGATGCGAACAGTCGTGATGCACCGCTTCCGATGACGAAGAAGAGGAGTATCGGGATCGCCCAGTCCCAGCCGCCCAATCCGAATATGAACCCGCCGAGAATGAACGTTGCCACTGCGCCGTCCGCGGTGAGTAATTTCAGCTTCCGCGATATGAAAGCGACAAGAAATGCGAGGAACTCACCTACCATGAAAGACTGGAAGAGCGGCATGTCGTGGAGCGCAATGTACAAGAGGAGCGCCGAGGAAAGCGGGACGGTTAGGTTGTCGGTTGCTCTCGGTGAGATGAGTTCAACAGCGGCTACCATGATGCCGATCGCGACGCAGATATTGAACAGGGTCGAATACGGTATCTCACCGGTTCCACCGGGGAAGTTGCTGTAAAAGAGGATGCCGATCAGAGTCGCAACAGACGCTGATATGAACATCGCCGAAGCACCTTCGAACGTCTTGTGCTCGCCGAA
>JAJYOS010000403.1 GCA_021796055.1 Bacteroidota bacterium | reverse complement strand
GACTCATAAGGATTTTTTTCGGCGCAACTCTCCCGGAGGCAACCAAACGAGAAATAGTGGAACTACAGGAGATGCTTCGCCCCCTGGTTCCGAATGCGCGATTCGAAGGGACGGACAAACTCCACATCACTCTCCATTTCATTGGCGATTTCCGGCAAGAGCAGGTGGATCGTCTTTTTGCGGGTGCAGTTCAAGAGCTTCGAATTTATCCCGCCAAATCTCCATCGACTGAAATAGTCGGCATGAATTACTTTCCCAATGAGAAAGTGAGAAGGGGAATATGGCTCGATTGCGGCGACGACGGGTCGTTGGCCTCTTTCGCAAAGGCTCTGATGATTGCCACTTCTCAATTCGGGATCGTTCCGGAAGCACGTGCGTTCAAGCCTCACATTACCATTGCGAGGCTGCGTGAAAGGGAAGGCGGGGGAAACGCCGGATCCGGCTTTCGAGGCTCAGCGCGTGCCGTCGCAGACTTGCAGAAGTTCAAAGGCCAGGGTAAATTATCCGTTGAGCGGTTCTTCCCCAAAAGCGTTGCACTTTTTGAAAGTACGTTGAAGCCTTCGGGCTCGGAATATAGAGTTCTATACGAGTATTCACTAGAATAGTCCGTGGAGTCACTTCTCCGAAGAGGGTCTTTGGACAGGAAAGGAAATTTAGAGATGTCAGAGGAAAAAGAAGCAAAGTTAAAAGCGCTTGATATTGCGCTTAATCAGATCGAAAAAGATCACGGTAAGGGAGCCGTGATGAAGATGGGTGAGGGACCAATCGCAAAGATCGACGCTATCTCGACAGGCTCGATCTCGCTCGACTGGGCTTTGGGGATTGGCGGAATACCTCGAGGGAGGATCAGCGAGATTTTCGGTCCCGAAAGTTCAGGCAAAACGACGCTCTGTCTCAGCGTAATCGCCGAAGCGCAAAGGCAAGGAGGCATTGCCGCGTTTATAGACGCTGAACACGCGCTTGACCTCAACTATGCGAAACGAATCGGAGTAGACACGAATAACCTTCTACTCTCGCAGCCGGAATTCGGCGAGCAGGCCCTGGACATTGTCGAAACGCTGGTTCGGAGCGGTGCTATCGACGTGGTGGTTATAGACTCCGTCGCGGCACTTACCCCACGTGCCGAGATCGAAGGTGAGATGGGTGACGCGCAGATGGGTGCACAGGCCCGTCTGATGTCTCAGGCGCTCCGAAAACTCACCGCCGCCATCAACAAGAGCAACACATCCGTTATTTTCACCAACCAGCTGCGAAGCAAGATCGGAATAGTTTACGGTAATCCCGAGACCACAACCGGTGGAAACGCGCTGAAATTTTACGCCGCCCTGCGACTCGACATTCGCAAACGCGACCACATCAAGGAAGGCCAGGATATCATCGGAAACAGAGTCAGGGTCAAGGTTGTGAAGAACAAAGTGGCTCCGCCCTTCAAAGAGGTGGAGTTCGACATCGTGTACAATGAAGGCATCTCCCGCATCGGCGACCTGCTCGATGTAGGCGTCGATCACGAGGTCATTCAGAAGAGCGGGACCTGGTTTTCGTACAAGAGCGAAAGGCTGGGTCAGGGAAGAGAGGCCGCGAAGAAATATTTCCAGGAGAATCCTGCCGCGTTAAAGGACATGGAAAACGAGGTGAGAACCAAGCTCGGATTGAGCCCCTCAAAAAGCGGCGGTAACGGCACCGCGGTACCGCACGAGAAGCCGGAAAAATCAAAAGAAACCAAGAAGCAGAAAGACTAGACGCTCAAGCTGCGCGCTGGGTTATGCGTATTCAGTCTATTCAGAAAGCGCGAAAGGGTGGCAGGTATGCAGTCTCCTTCGACGACGGGACGAAACTCGTTCTAAGCAAGGAAGTGTTAATAGACTTTGGACTTCGCCGGAATGATGAGATCGCGGAAGAGATGTTCTCTAAAATACAAGATGCGCAATCGTTCCGGGACGCGTACTTCGCCGCCGGGCGGCTTCTGAATTACCGAATGAGAACGCGCACCGAGCTCGACCAGCGCCTGCGGCAAAAAGGTTACTCCCAGGAGATTGTGGAAAGGGTGATTGGAAAACTCGGGCAGATCGGACTTGTCGACGACTCGCGATTCGCGGAAGCTTTTGTCGCGACAAAGATCGCTTCGAAGCCGGTTGGACGACGGGAGCTCGAGAGGGGGTTGCGCGAGAAAGGTGTCGCTAAAGAGGCAGCTGAGAGCGCGATCTCGCAGGTGCGGGACGATGAGACGCAACTTAGCCTGGCGCTTGCCGCTGCGGAATCCAAGCTGAGATCGCTTGAACGATTTGAGCCGGCGAAGCGACGAGAAAAATTGACGGCCTTCCTGGCAAGAAGAGGTTTCGACTGGGACATTATTAAACTGGTCAATCGAAGAGTGTTCAAAGGAGACATCGATGCTGTCGATCTTTAAGAAGAATGGTTTCAAAGTCTTCCTCGTAGTCTCGGTCATGCTCCTTGTTCTCTGGTTCCTTTCGCTCCTTGGCGGCGTTTTTGCCCTCCTGATCATCTCTTTCCTTCTCTCCTTCCTTCTTTCCCCTGTGATCGAGGCACTGGAGGTGAGGGGAGTAAGAAGAGTATATGGGATTCTCATGGTCTACGCTGCCATAGCCGTGGTAATTTACGTGCTCCTGAGTACGTTGCTGCCGCCTTTGATTGCACAGGTTGTGAGCCTCGAGAGCGCGGTCAAATCTCCAAACTTCGGGAAGCAAATCGAGGCCGTTCAGGCTGAGCTCCAGGCCAAAATGCCTTTCATAAATTTCGGTGACATCTCCGACAAGATTGGCCAGGTACTGGTCCAGCTCGCGAGCAAGTGGCTTGAAATCCTTACGAGCGCCGGGTCCGTTCTGCTGATGCTCGTCATAGTACCTTTCGTGACTTTCTTCCTACTGAAGGACGGCGATGCTTTCGTGAGGGGGTTCGTGTCGGTCGTGCCCAACAGGTACTTTGAAATGACTCTGAATGTCATTTATAAGATCGGGATTCAGCTTGGGCGTTATATCCGGGCATGGATCACTGAGGCGGCAATCGTGGGCGTGATTTCGATTATCGGTCTCGCGGTCATGGGTGTGAAATATGCAGTCATCATAGGGGCCGTTGCGGGTGTAGCCAATCTCATTCCTTACCTCGGCCCGGTAGTCGGCGCCCTCCCTGCAATAGTGGTCTCTTTCGTTCAAACCGGCAACCTCGGCATGCTGCTGCCGATAGTCGTTCTATTTGCAGGGATCAGGTTGATTGACGACGTTGTGGTGGTTCCGGCTGTTTATTCACGCGGGGTCTCGATCCATCCGCTTACAGTGGTTTTGTTGATACTGGTAGCCGCCGAGTTGAAGGGAGTGCTCGGCATGGTGCTGGCCATGCCGCTCTACACGGTGTTCAGGGTGGTAGCAAAAGAAACCTACTGGGGTCTCGAGTCTTACGGTATAACGACGATTGATACGAGGAAAGGGACAGTCGATAGCGTTTGATGTCTTTCCGGTCGGGGAAACCGGAAAATTCCGCCAATGAAGCCTTGTTAGGCGGCCTTCCTGACGCGGCCCTGCTTGATGCAGGATGCACAGACTTTCATGCGCTTGACCTTTCCCTCCACAACAGCCCGAACGCTCTGAAGATTCGGATTCCATCTTCTGTTCGTTATGTTATGCGCATGACTGATGTTGTGTCCATATATGGGCTTCTTGCCACAAACTTCACATACTTTTGCCATCTAATTCTCCGAAATTTTCATTAATTTAACCGGTGAGGGCCAATTTTCCAACAGCCAAAATTAACATCGGGTCCGCCTTGCACAGCGCGTTGAGACGCCGGGTTGCGCGAAAGGTCTGCGGCCTGTTGCCGCCCGAGAGTCGTCGGAGAACGAAGTTTTGTGTTGAAACTCCATACCTGCGTTGATATATTTTCGGTTACATGCGACTGGCAGAAATCCTTGAACAAACTCAATCACTAGCCAAATCGACAGGATTCATCTATTGAACACACTTGCTTTGAAGACCGTGCTTGTTACGGGAGGAGCTGGCTTCATCGGCAGCAATTTTATCAGAACCTTTCTCAGTAAGCACAAGGATGTAGAGGTTGTCAATCTCGACAAACTTACTTATGCCGGCAACCTGGAGAGTCTGCGCGATGTCGAGGCGAATTCATCTTATCACTTCTACAAAGGGGACATTGCCGACGAGGCCTTTGTGCGAAGGCTCTTTAACGAATGGCATTTTGACGCCGTCATAAACTTCGCCGCCGAATCACACGTCGACCGGAGCATACTCGGTCCGTCTGCGTTTATAGACACAAACGTCAGGGGGACGATGACTCTGTTGGAAGTAGCCAGGGAATTCGGGATCGAACGTTTCCTACAGGTTTCCACCGACGAGGTTTACGGATCGCTCGGCGCGTCGGGGAAGTTCACCGAATCGACCCACATCTCACCCAACAGTCCCTACTCCGCAAGCAAGGCCGGTGCAGACATGTTGGCACGGTCATGGTGGAAGACCTTCAATGTACAGACCGTTATAACACGCTGTTTAAATAACTATGGGCCTGTTGAATTCCCGGAGAAGTTCATTCCCCTGATGATAGCCAACGCTCTGCAGGACAAGAAGCTGCCGATTTACGGCGACGGTATGTACGTCAGGGACTGGATCTATGTGGATGACCATTGCGAAGCGATCGACGCGGTGCTGTACAGGGGAGAGATCGGAGAGGTTTACAATATCGGGGGTGGAAACGAAGTCGCCAACATTGAAATGGCTAAGCTCATTTTATCGAAGCTTGGCAAACCGGAATCGCTCCTGGAGTTTGTCAAAGACCGTCCGGGCCATGATAGACGATACGCTATGGACTCGTCAAAGATCGAAGTCGAGCTCGCTTGGAAACCGAAGAAGTCGTTCGCTGAGGGAATTGATCTTACAGTAAACTGGTATCTCAATAACGAGAGCTGGTGGAAGCGGATAATTTCGGGTGAATATCGGAATTACTACAAACTTCAGTATGAGCAGAGATGAGCAACACGGCTGAACAAATCCGGAAGAGGATTGAAGAAAAGAGCTTCAGAGTGGGCGTGGTCGGTCTGGGTTACGTCGGGCTTCCGCTTGCCGTCGAATTCGCGGCCAGGGGGTTTCAGACGCTGGGAATTGACCTCGACACCGGGAAAGTCGACAGCATCAGGAAGGGAAAGAATTACATCGATGATGTGAATCCTGAAGATTTCAGAGCGGTCGTGAAATCGGGGACGCTAACCGCGGAAACCGATTACGACTCGATAGGGAGCTGCGACGCGATCTTCATATGTGTGCCAACACCATTCACACCGAACAAAGAGCCCGATATTTCATTCATCGTGGATGCCGCGGAAGAGATCGCCAGGAGGCTGAGGGAAAATCAGATTATCGTTCTCAGGAGCACGACCTTTCCGAGTACCACCGAGGCTTACGTGCAGCCCATTCTCGAGAATACCGGACTCGTGGCGGGCAAGGACTTCTTCCTAGCATTTTCTCCCGAGCGTATCGATCCGGGTAACAAGAGATACAAAACAAATAATATCCCGACCGTGGTCGGGGGCATCAACAAAGTAAGCACGGATTTGGCCGCTCTCGTTGTCGGGCAGAGTGTATCTGATGTGATCAAAGTGTCCAGCCCCCGGGTGGCGGAGATGGAGAAACTCCTGGAGAATATTTTCAGGAGCGTGAACATTGCTCTGGTGAACGAGCTCGCGCAGCTCTGCGACAGGATGGGGGGAATTAATATCTGGGAGGTGGTTGATGCCGCTGCCTCGAAGCCTTTTGGGTTCATGCCATTCTATCCGGGACCGGGGATCGGCGGTCACTGTATCCTCATTGACCCGTACTATCTTGAGTGGCTCGCCAAGGCTTACGATTTTCAGACGAACTTCATATCCTTGGCGGCTGAGGTGAACGAGAACATGCCGTTCTATGTGCGGAACATGGTCCAGCGCGAACTGAGCTTCAGGCCCGTCAGTTTCAAGAAGGCGAAGATACTGGTACTCGGCGTGGCTTTCAAAAAAGATGTCGACGACACCCGGCATTCTCCCGCGCTGAAGGTGATGGAGTTGTTACTTCGAGATGGCGCGACAAATATTTCCTACAATGACCCCTATGTTCCTAAGGTGCATATCGACGGCAGCGATTTCAAATCGGTTAAATTGACCCCGAAGATGTTGAAATCGATGGACTGTGTACTTATTACGACGGACCATTCTTCTTACGATTATGAATCTGTGGTCAAGCATTCGAAATGCATCGTAGACGCCAGGAACGCCACCCGGAACGTGAAGAAGGGCAGAGAGAAAATTGTGCTGCTTGGAGACGGGAAATGAGCCGTAGACTCAAATTTATAAGTGTCGTCGGTGCGCGCCCGAATTTCATGAAGGTGGCTCCGCTCCACAGGGT
>JAJYOS010000402.1 GCA_021796055.1 Bacteroidota bacterium | reverse complement strand
GACACGGTAACCGGGATGGGAACGTCAACGAAGTCGAATCCGCGTACTCCCGTCCTCTGTCCGCCCACATTCGTTTCGGGGTCATAGCCGTTATAACTGGTAAAGCAGAACAGATTACGGCCGATCAGACTGATATCCAGGCTTGAAATACCCAGGGATCTTAGATACAGCGTGCGAGTGACCGAGACCTGACGGACCTCCACGTAGGAACCGTTTTGTACCCAGTTTTGGAAGATTGAAAACACAGCCGCGTTGTAACCGGCCGGAAGTTGCCCTTCCAATTCACGCTGGTAGCCATACAGCGTGCCAAACGCCGGATAATCTCCGAGACGCTGCGTGAAGTTGAATATCTGTTGTCCGACCACAGCGTCCAGCTGGAAACTGACGTACCAATCACGCCCGATGTTGAATTCGTTTATAAATGACCCGAGCCATTTCGGGTTCGGATTTCCTATGACCTCATTCTGAGCCGCGCGCTGGGGTATCCCGTTTACATAAACGATGTTTCCGCTCGCATCGCGCTGAAAAGCTGAGCCGTAAAATACCGGGAAGGGCTGGCCGTTAACCGCGCCTGCGATCCCAAATCCCTGGGAAACGAGGAGAATCCCGCCAGGAACGTTCCTGATCTCATTGTGGTCGGTAGAGAAGGTGAGAGTCGAGGTCCAGCGAACATAACCGTCAATCGGTATTGCCCTCAAGAGCCACTCGGTTCCCCAATCGTACAACGTACCGACATTCGACAGGCCGCTTGAATATCCGGTGGAGGGTGAAAGACTCTCTGTCAACAGCAGGTCGGATGTATTTCTTTGGTAGTAAGTGAATTCTAATCCCACACGATCCCCGAGGAAACTCATATCTGTTCCAGTCTCGAGTTCCTGCTCTCTTTCGGGTTTGATGCTTGAAGCACCCAGCTGAGTACTCGGTACGAGACCGGCCTTGCCATCGTAGGAGACAGGCTGATAAAGTGTGTACCTATCATAAGGACCAATTGCAGTTAATCCTCCTGATTCACCATATGCCGCACGCAGCTTAAGCGTGGGTATGTAAGCCGACAGGATGGAGTTTTTCCAGAAATCTTCTTCAGAGAGGAGGTAGTCCGCGCTGAACTTAGGATAGAACTGGACCCTGTCATTCCTTCCGAATACGGACGAAGCATCCATCCTTCCTGCTGCGGTCAGGAAGAGTCTGTTCAGTATGCCTAATGTCTCTTGCCCGTAGACACCGTAGAGGGCAAACTCACTGTTGAATTCGCTGATTGACTGAGTTGCACCGGCTGGAACAATCTGGGCGATGGGCGACAATTGCGTGCCCGTCCCGCTGAACGACCCGGATTGCTCATACAACAGTTGACCTCCGACTGCTGTTGTGGACAACAACGACGGCGTGATCGCAGTTTTGTACGAGACGTTCAGATCATTTTCGAGATGAAGGAAATTCAGATTTGCCTGCTGCGCGTATCCCTGTGATAATCCCGGTGCCGATGTGCCTATCGGAATAAAGGCGTCAGCGAGCTGGGTGAAAGTGTCGAAGCCCAGTGTGTAGTTTACGTTCAGTCCGTCTATAGGATTGGCAAAAAGCCGAACGCTGCCTATGAGGCGGCTGACCCGCTGTCGAAATTTGTACAGGTTAATTGCCTCGACAGGGTTCGCAAGGATGCTGCTATGAGGGTACACCCCGGTAACAGGGTTCGGTTCCGGGTTAAACGTGTTCGGTCCAAAAAGGAAACCGGTCAAGACTCCCCACGCAGAAGTAAGGCCCCCGTTAGGTAGATCGTGCGCATCGCTGTTGGAATACATGGCATTTACCGACATAGTCAATCGCGGAAGCAGAATCTGGTCCAGGCCTAAGTTGATATTCTCCCTCTGGTAATCCTCTCCCCTGATGATTCCTTGATTCCCGAGATAGGATGTAGAAACGATGTATCTTGTGCCGCCGCTGCCTCCCGAAATATCCAGGTGGTCGGTCGTCCCGAAAGCGCGCCGGAAAATATCGTTCTGCCAGTTGTACCTTTGTACGGGCACTTTTGTACTGTCGTTGAAACGTTTGTTGTAAGGATACATGTTTACCGCCAACTCCTTCCTGACGGTGTTCATGTTCATCCCCAGGGTCAGAGTAACCTTGGGCGGGCCGGGCTCACCTTGCTTGGTGAATATTTGCACGACGCCGTTGTTGGCAAGCGACCCATAGAGCGCCGCAGCAGCTGCACCCTGGACTACTTCGATATGACTTATCATACTCGGATCCAGGTCAGCCAGCCTGTTCTCTGCGCCACCGCCGAGATCGATAAGCACGGGCGAAGAATTGTTTACGATAACGCCATCCACCTCATAAAGAGGGTCCGCACTTCCGAGCACCGTACTCGTTCCTCTGAGCCTAACGCTCACTCCGCCGTCAGGGGCGCCGGAGTTCTCCTCGACCAGTGCTCCGGGAATCTTGCCCGCGAGTTCCTGGTCGACGGATGTCGCGCCGCTGTAGCGGAGAGCTTTTGCGCTGATCGTCGTAATCTGATTCCCCAGCTCTCTTTTTTCCGTCGCTACTCCGGTACCGGTGACCACCACCTCGCTCAGACCCAGTGCGGTCGGGGTTAACCTGAAGTCTGCCGTTATCGTTTCGCCTGCTCTTACGGTTAGACGGCGTGACGAAGGAGAGTACCCGACGTACCGCACTTCAATCGTGTACGTGCCTGCCGGCACATTAGCAATGGTGAATTTCCCCGACAGGTCAGTCGCGGCTCCGTATTTGGTACCACGCAGGAGAATGTTAGCGCCGATTAACGCATCGCCGCTGCGCGCGTCCGATACCTTTCCCGTAATCGTTCCGGATTCGCCCGGAGGATCAGACCTCCTCGTCAGGATGATCAAACCGTTGCTCATCGGTACCCATCTTATGTCCGCGACCTGAAGGATTTTGGTCAGAGCCCCGCGCAGGGGAGCGGAATGGACCTGCACGTACAGCAGCTTGTCCTTCGGCAAAATCTCGGAGTCATACGAGAATCCGACCTCAGCCTTTCTCGATATCTCCGAAAGAGCCTCTCCAACTGTCGCACCCTTCAATGAAATGGAGATAGGCCGTTCGAGATATGAAAAGCCAATCTGGGCGGTTGAAGGAGCATCGCCTTGTTGAGACGTACCAACCAACTCCGTCGCCTCGTTTGCGCTCCCCAGCTGGACCACCTCTTGTGCTGGAACTAGAACCGGGAGAAGAAACACTAAAGCTGCCGCCAAAAATCGGTAAATGGTTCTCATGGTTAATCCCTCTGTTTAGTTGCTTTGCTAACTGCTCGTTGAGTTCCTGGAATCAAGAAAATCGTGTTCCCCTTCTTCTCGTAGCGGATATCGAGAGAAATCATTATCGCCTTCAATATTTCATCGAACGGTTCTCGCCTAAAAGAAGCAGTCAGCTTCTTCGAAAGGAGAGATGGATCGGAAGCGACAAAAGAATAGGGATACTTGCGTCCTAACTCGGTAATCACTTTTCGAAGCGGTGTTTCACGGAACACCAGTGAGCCGTTCAGCCAGGCTAATTCCAATTGAAGGCTGGCCTTGACAGGCGGAATCACAGCACCGGTCGGACTTGCCCTCGAGATCTCCCCGGCCCTGACTATCACACCGCGGCCCTTGGGAGGAATACCGTCTCTCAGTATCACGTTGCCCTTCTTCACAACTACTTCGGTCTCTTTCTCTCCCGGCCATGCTTTCACGTTGAATTCAGTACTAAGGTCTTCTACCGTTCCGTTTCTTGTGTGCACAATGAAGGGTACCTTCTTATGCGCCACAACAAAAAAAGCCTCCCCGACAAGGTCAATGTCCCGGTTCACTCTGCCGAAGGACTTGGAAAATCGGACGGTCGTCTCCGAATTAAGCGTCACTTTGCTTCCATCTGCAAGGAGGAGCTGTTTTTGTTCCCCTCTACCGGTCGAGACCGAGATCAAACTTTCTGTCGCGGGTTTTTGCCAAAAGAGAGATCTGAAATTTAACGCCACGTATGAGCTCCCAATCAACATGACGATCACAGCCGCGATCCTCAACAGACTTCCGATGTAAGATTTTTCCTTGAATGCCGCCGGGGTTGAGGAAGAGGGCTCTCGATTCTCTTTAATCGTCGACGAGTTACTGTGTACGAAATCGGGAATGTCGGGAATTCTACCGAGGTTGTGTACAGTCTCCAATGCAGACTCGATATCCCACCTGCTGGCAACTCCTTGCCGATGAAACCGTTCGTTGAGATAAGTGCGAAGAATTCTTACCTGTTCCATCAATTCGGGATTACCCTCTACTTCCTTCTTCTCACTTTCCGAACACTCCTCCGCTAAATATTTGGCAATAATTTCCCAGTCAAGATCTCTCTGCAATTAGCTTCCTCTCTTTTATGCACCTATGCCTCATTGTATTGTTGACAACTTGAGTTGGCCCTTACCCCTACAAACGGCCAGTGAAATTTTTCCTATCGGTCCTTTTTAATTGAATTCGAGCCCATTTGATCAGGGGAGCGGCCATGTCTCACAGCAAGAAGTCATACGTGACCTGCACAATACCCTTCCTCATACCCCGCAGGTCACCCGACCCCGGACGGTGATATGTTGTGTTCAGGACAGTTCTCGCTTACTTACGGAATTTTGATGAAGTGGGAGGTTCTCAAAGCGGGCAGATGACCTGAGTTAGTAACGGGGTTTTACTGCAGGCTCCAGGACGTGTCGGCGGAGCGTCTTCAATGCCCGCCCCATCTGCGTTTCGACAGTCTTCTTCGAGATATTGAGAACGTCGGCAATCTCCGTATAAGTCAGTCCTTCCTCGCGACTGAGGAGAAAGATGGTCCTGCTCCCGTCAGGCAGCTGTTCAATAGCCTCTTGTAGGGCACTCAGGAGTTCGCGGTTTGCCACTTCTTCAACTACATCGTTGCTGTAGGTTTCAGGCTGCTTTGACGACCAGCTGGTTATTACCTGAAGGTGTTTGAGATAATTCAGAGCCGTGTTCCTCACCGCCTTATGAAGGTAAGCCCGCACCGAAATCTCAGGGATCCAGTCGGACCTGTCTATCCACAGACGGGCAAATACTTCCTGCACAATGTCTTCGGTGGCATCGTGTGACTTCACGATTCGCATCACAAAATCGCATAGGGGGGAGTAGTACTTGCGGAACAACCTGTCAAATGCCGCTCCATTTCCCCTTCGAATTTCATCGGCCAGCTGCGAATCCGATTCGAGGGACGTACTCATTGCATCTCACATTGTCTTTGCTAAGATAAGGACGAAGTAACCAGCAGTCAATCTTTTTCAACATAACAAAGAGGCATGTTTTACGTTCCCCGGAAGAGCTACCCGACTGCAGTTCCTCAGTCACGTCCTCGATTCCAAGACAGGGAGTCAGCGTTGAATACGAGCCGACCCGCCCTTCGCAAAGGCCTTTACTTGTTCAACAGTTGCCATGGTCGTATCGCCGGGGAAAGTGGTCAGAAGTGCACCATGCGCCCAGCCCAGCCTCAGAGATTCCTCCGGAGACCCGCCGGTCAACAGTCCGTAGAAGAATCCGGATGCAAAGCCGTCCCCGCCGCCTACGCGATCCAGCACGTCGAGTTCACAGGTCGGCGAAGAATACGACTTTCCTTCGACCCACGCTACGGCACCCCAGCTGTGTCGATTCGAGGAATGCACCTCACGCAGAGTAGTAGCTACAATTTTCACCTGCGGATGCTTGGCTGCAACTTTGTCCATCATCCCGAGAAATGTGTTCGGGTCTAGCCTGGATTCGGCCGCTACTTCCGGACCAGGAATCCCCAACCCTTTCTGCAGGTCCTCCTCGTTCCCGACGAGGACGTCCACGTTTTCAGCTATTCGCGAAATGACCACCGCTGCCTTCTCCTCGCCTCCCCAGATGTTCCACAATTTTCCGCGATAGTTCAGGTCGAAACTCACAATGGCCCCTGCCTTCTTTGCCGCCTTCATCCCTTCGATGATGAGTTCTCCCGTGGTTTCGGAGAGCGCTGCGAAGATTCCTCCGCTGTGGAACCAGCGCACACCACCAGAAAAAATTGAGGCCCAGTCGAAATCGCCCGGCTTCAATTGCGAAGCTGCTTCATTGCAACGATTGTAAAAAACCACGGGCGGCCTGATGCCGTGGCCACGGTCACTGTAGACCGTCGCCATGTTGGGGCCGTTTACGCCGTTGTGCTTGAAATGTTTGTAGAAAGGCCTTACGCCCATCGCCTTTACCCTCTCGGCAATCAAATCGCCGATCGGATAATCAACCATGGCGGTGACAATTCCCGTTTTCAACTCGAAGCAGTCGGACAAATTGGCGGCGACATTATACTCCCCGCCGCTCACATGGATTGAACACTCGGTCGCCTTGCGGAACGGGACTTCTCCGGGGAACGTAAAACATGCCTCTTTGTTATGTTGAAA
>JAJYOS010000401.1 GCA_021796055.1 Bacteroidota bacterium | reverse complement strand
TACTTATCAGGAAGCTCGCTCTTTCCGAGCTTGACAGAGATCGCCTTGGCAAACTTGTAAGCGACTCCGCAACCGGAAAGAAACTTGAACGGATAGTTGCATCCGGGTTTGATCGGGTCCAGCACGGCAACCGCGTCCGGGCAGTCTTCCACCTCGTGATGGTCGCAAACGATCGTGTCTATTCCTTTGGATGAAGCGTACGCGATCTCTTTTGCCGCAGCGACGCCGCAGTCGACGCTGACGAGCAGCGTAAATCCGGCCGACGCAGCAAACTCAACTCCGGTCGTGCTGATGCCGTACCCCTCCTTCAGTCTGTCGGGAATGTAGAACTCGACATTGGCGCCGAGTTTCCTGAAGAACATGTATAGGAGAGCGGCGCCGGTCGTCCCGTCGACATCGTAGTCGCCGTATACGAGAATCTTCTCGTACCGTTCCAAGGCCTCGAACGCCCGGTCTACAGCCCTGGTCATCCCGTTCATGAGAAAAGGGTCGTGCTGATCTTCCAGACTGGAGTGGAAAAACATTTTGGCTTTCTCGGCGGAGTCAAGGCCTCGCTGGGCAAGGAGTCTCGCAATAATAGGCTTTACCTTCAGCTGCTGGGACAGCTCGTCTACCGTCCTCGCATCTGCCTGCTCTGTCAATCTCCAGCTGTACTTCATCAAAGGACTACCGTCACTGCTAAATGAATATCAGAGTGAGCCGATAAGCCGAATTCTGTCTTTTCCGGTCCACACCGGTGAACAGGAAGAGGCAGCCATTTATCTAAGCGACCTACCCGGGAGTCGAATGAGACTGGCCGCCTCACTGCCCGAAGACATTTCTCCCTTACTTGGTCTTGCTCCGCAGGGGGTTTACCGTGCATCCCGATGTCGCCACCGGGAACGGTGGGCTCTTGCCCCGCCTTTTCACCCTTACCGCGATCCAACGAGTTGAATCGCGGCGGTATGTTTTCTGTGGCACTTTCCGTCGGGTCGCCCCGCCTCCGGCACACACCGAAGTGAATACCGGAGCCTGCTGCCATTTGGAGTCCGGACTTTCCTCCCCGACCGGGGTCGGAGCGGCTGCCTGGCTCACTCCTTAACAACAAGCCCTGCTCCTTTCTTTGCTAATTTGTCCGCCTCCTTGTTGAATTCTCTGCGGACATGGACAATTGTAAATTTCAAATGCGACGTTGCAAGCTTCTCGCGGACTTTCTGGACGAGCGCTTTGATATCGCCGCTTTTTATCTTATAAACGCCGTTAATCTGCGAAACAACCAGCTGACTGTCCGACCGTACTTCAAGTTCGTCACAGCCGAGCTTTTCCGCAAGTTCTATACTTCTCAACAAGGCCATGTATTCGGCACGGTTGTTCGTGCCGTTCCCGAGATGTTCGAAATGTTCTACCACGACTTTCCCGCCGCCATCCTTGAGGACAACACCGAGTCCGCTGGCGCCGGGATTACCGAATGATGCCCCGTCTATGTTTGCGGTCAATTTCATACATCGCGGGCCGTTTCCTCGACGATTTCGTTCGGCACAAGTATCCGGCCGCAATGATCGCACGTAAAAATCTTCTCCATCTGCCGCAGATCAAGAAGTCTCTGTGGCGGCAGGACGTTGTAGCAACCGCCGCAAGCATTTCGCCTGACAACCGGGACGATCGCTTTTCCTTTGGTCGCCTTACGGATCATCTCATATCTGGAAATGGTCTGGCGGTCGATCTTTTGCGCAAATTTCTCACGCTCCTTGACGTACCGCTTCTCTTCGTCGTGGGTGAGTGAAACGAGCTCCTCAAGCTCTACTTTTTTCGATGAATAGACCTCCTGCTCCTCTTCGAACTCGGCTTTCAGCTTCTCTACATCTCTCGATGAAACCGCTTCCTTGGCCTGGATATTTTCCAGCTCCTTATGGAGCTCCTGCAGTTTCTCTTTTGAATTGTCTATTTGTTTGCTGAGGGCATCGTACTCACGGTTCGTTTTCACCTTCACGCGCATGTCGGTGTATTTGTCGATTCTCTTTCTCACATCGTCGAGTTCTTTGTCGATTTCTTTCTTGCGCACGACCGCTTTCTTTAAATAATCATCATTTTCCTTGACCTGGGCCTTCAGCATCGTGATTTTCTTCTCAAGTTCCTCGACTTCAGCCGGCAGGTCGCCTCTCTCCTCAAGCAATCCGTCCAGCTTGAGGTCTACCTGCTGAAGCTCGTAGAGAGTCTTCAGTTTATCCTTCACAACCACCTTGATCTCCTGGATAAGTTAATAGTTGACAGCAGTGTCATGTTCTTGTTTGCTCAGATTGACAACGACTCTATCTTCAAATGTTCTCTTTAGAATTCCCTGCAACAACTCGGCAGCAAATCTCTCGGTTCCGCGATGCGTGGCGTCGGCAAGTATCGTACGGCCCGACCGCGCCTCCCTGAAGTCATGGTGCTTCACATCTCCGGTTATGAAAATGTCCGCCCCATCGCGCACTGCGTATTTGAAAAATGGCATCCCGGAGCCGGCACACAGGGCCACCTTTCGTACTTTTGAGTCCGGCAGGTGCGACAATCTGATAGACGGGATCACCAGCACCTTCTTTACACGATCGAGAAACCTGGTCACCTCCTGGGCCTCTGCCAGTTCTCCTATTGCACCGAACCCGTAGTTTGGGGAATCATTCTGAAGCGGGTAGATATCGTAGGCAACTTCTTCGTACGGGTGGGCTTTCAACATCGCCTCAATCACCTGTCCCAAAATGGCTTTCTCCGCCACTACCTCGAGCCTCGACTCGCTAGCTTGCTCCGGTTTGCCCGGCGATCCGATGTACGGAGAACTTCCTTCCCCGGGGAGGAAGGAGCCCTCGCCTTCCACAGCGAACGAACAATCGGCGTATTTCCCGATCTTCCCCGCACCGTTCCGCCACATCGCCGCACGTACCTTCTCGAGGTGATCCAGCGGGACAAAGACTACAATCTTGTTGAGAGTAGCGGGCAAGGGTGAAAGCATTTCGACATTTTTGAGCCCAAGGCGCGCGGCGAGATCGAAGTTCAGACCATTCATCGGTATGTCGAGAGCCGTGTGCACTGCGAAAACGTTGATCCGCGACCGCGCCGCAGTGAAGAGCGGATCCGGGCGTAACCTGGAGGAGGTAAACGATTTCGTTGTCCGATACAGGGGGGTATGGTACGTCACAACCAAATTCGAACCGCTGCCGACAGCTTCTTCAATTACACCGTTATTCAATTCGTACGCCGCGATCGTCGTCCCGCATTCATCATCATAGTCGCCAATTATCAACCCGACATTATCCTGGTCCGCAACCAACTCTAAAGGAAGTGTTTCTTTGATCTTCTTTACTACTTCTACCAGCTTCATTTATGTAAGGGCAAAAAAAAAGTGTTCCGCTTATCATTGGAACACTTCATATATTCTGACCGACTTCCGAATTATTTCTTAAAAACTTCCTGACCAGAAACTCGTCTTTTCTTCGTTTCATTTTTTCCAAATTGCTTCAAAAATATATCAAAGCGCCGTAAAACATGCAAGGCGAAGTGCTTAATGGACACGATCCGGTAAAATATCGTTTTCGCATCAATCCTTTGCTTTTTGACCGGATTGCGCATAAAATACGCGAGGGTCGGCCAGTATTCTCAATTCCGGCCCGCCACCAGGAAACGACAATTTTGAACCTCGATGATTGAATACACTGGCAAAACCCGCATCCTCCCCGGCCCGGTATTTAATCCGGAAGTTTCACGACCAGGGCTTCGGAAGATTTCATGACACTGCAAACACAACGACCTTACCTGCGCCGATGATCTCCCCCAACATTCTCCTCGGCGCATACTCAATCGGATACTTCCCGATGGCTGATGAGGACAATACTATTTCGTGGTTCTCGCCGGATCCCAGGACAATTCTCCCGCTCGACCGCTTCAACGTCCCGAGATCTACAAAGCAGCTCATCAAGAAAGGAACTTTCCGAATCGAGATCGACGCAAGGTTCGAAGATGTCATGAGAGGTTGCGCGGCCAGGAAGGAGACCTGGATCAACCAAGAAATAATCGAGAGTTATCTTGAGCTATACAGATTGGGGTACGCGCACAGCGTGGAGAGCTTCGACTCCGAAGGACTGGCAGGTGGACTTTACGGAGTTGCTCTGGGCTCGGCCTTCTTTGGTGAATCGATGTTCAGTCTGAGGTCTGGTGCGTCAAAAGTGGCGCTTGCGCACCTGATCGAACACCTCAACTCGAAGGAGTTCACGCTCCTCGACACGCAGTACATAACCCCGCATCTCCAGATGTTCGGCGCCGTGGAAATTCCCCGCAAAGAATATTTGGAACTCCTGAGAAATGCCACAGGAAAGAAGGCGAGGTTCCGGTAGTTACTTCAACCTGTCGGAGAAGAAGAACTTGTCTCCATTCAAAATCCCGACGGCACTTCCCTTGAACTTCCAGCCTTTGAAGCCTGTATTCCTGCTCTTCGACTTGAACTTATCGGGTTCAACCACCCATTCGCATTCCGGGTCGATTATGGTTAACTCCGCCCTTGCGCCGAGGCTGATCTGAGGAATCGGAATACCGAGGATCTTTCTCGGATTTATGCAGAGGAGCTCCACGATGGCGTGGATATCCAGGACTTTTTCGTGGAAAAGTCTTGTCATCACCGCTCCCACGGTTGTCTCAAGCCCTATCATGCCGAATGGTGCCGCGTCGAATTCCACTTCCTTTTCGTGAATCGCGTGCGGCGCGTGATCGCTGGCGATTGCATCGATTACGCCCGACCTGAGACCTTCGATAAGCGCTCCGTTGTCGCCGGCGGTGCGCAGCGGTGGATTGACTTTATAATCCGAGTCGTATGAAGCGAGGGCCTCGTCGTTAAGAAAGAGGTGATGAGGCGTTACGTCGCACGTAACCGGCAGACCTCGTTTCTTGGCTGACAATATAAGCTCGACCGATCGGGCCGTTGAAATATGCGTTGCATGGTATTTCCCACCGAGGGCTTCGACCATTTGTATGTCTCGTCCCACGATGAGCTCCTCTGCGAGCCGATGCTGTGTTTTCAATCCGTATCTGATAGAATTAGCACTCTCGGTGGCGGAACCCGATTTTGTGAGTGCGTGGTCTTCGCAGTGCTGCACGATCGGCCTGTCAAGCATTGAGGAGTATTCCAGGGCAAGCCTCATCACATTCGAGTCGGCGATGCAGGAGCCATCGTCGCTGAAGGCCACCGCGCCGGCTTCAGAGAGATCCTTCATTTCCGAAAGCCTTTCACCCTTTCGTCCTTCCGTGATCGCTGCGATCTGGTAAACGTTCACAAGCCCGGACTGCTTCGCGCGGTCGAGCACATACTTCACCACGTCGGCAGAGTCGACAACCGGATCCGTATTCGGCATGGCTGCGATCCCGGTGAAACCTCCATTCGCCGCTGCAGCGATTCCGGAGGCGATGTCCTCTTTATATTCCTGTCCGGGTTCGCGGAGATGTGTGTGCATGTCGAACAGTCCGGGCGCGACGAATTTCCCGCGAAGATTGATTTCATAATTGACAGGATTCCCGCCGAGCGATGAACCTATCTCCTGTATAGCACCGTCGACTATCAGGATATCGAACAGGCCGTCATATTTTCCGGATGGGTCGATTACGCTGGCATTTCTTAAGAAAATTTTCATGAGGCTTTGGCTCCTGCCTGCTCCAGGCCGAAGCTCGGCTTCGGCGTTGGCAGACCGGTTAAGTAGAGAACGGCCATTCTTACGGCGACACCGTTGGTTACCTGATCCAGAATGACCGATGTTTCTCCGTCAGCAACGTCGGCATCGAGTTCCACGCCGCGGTTTATGGGGCCGGGATGCATGATAACGATCGACTTCTTCGATTTCTCGAGCCGGGACCTGTTCACTCCCCAATACAGTCTGTACTCCCTGATCGTGGGGAAATCGCCGCCCGCTTCTCGCTCAAGCTGGATCCTCAGCACGTTTAAGACATCCGCCCACTGTATTGCGTCGTCGATGTCGAAGAAGACTTTTACACCGAACTGTTCGAGATAGCCGGGGATCAGCGTTTTCGGGCCGCACACCGCGACGTTGGCGCCCAGCTTAGTCAATCCGAAGATGTTCGAACGGGCAACCCTGCTGTGGGTTATATCGCCGACGATGCAAACGTTAAGTCCCTTCAACTCGCCCAGCTTCTCTCGCATTGTGAACATGTCGAGCAGGCCCTGCGTGGGATGTTCGTTGATCCCGTCTCCGGCGTTAATCACGGGAGATTTCAGAAGCCTGGAAAGAAAGTGTGGAGCGCCTGTCGACGAATGCCGGACGACGACGATATCGGTTTTCATTGCCTCGATATTCCGCGCCGTATCTTTGAGTGTTTCACCTTTCGAGACGCTGCTGCCGCTTGCCGCGAAATTCACCACGTCGGCGCTTAGCCGCCTCTCGGCAAGC
>JAJYOS010000400.1 GCA_021796055.1 Bacteroidota bacterium | reverse complement strand
CGGCTCGCATCGTGAAGTAACCATTCTCTCCCAGTATAGGACCCTTCTTCAAAATTGCCGGAAGCGTCGTATCATTCCCGTTATACATCGCGCTATGAAGGGAAGAGAACACTCGATTTGCACAATGCATTCGTCCTGCCCGGCCTGATAGACGGTCATGCGCACATGGTAGGTCTCGGAATGAGTTTCACAACTGTGAATTTGACATCGGCAAAGACAGCCAACGACGTTGTCAAGCTCGTACAAAGCGCCGCGTCAAGAACAGTGCCCGGCGGATGGATAAGAGGAACCGGGTGGAGTGAACGTTTGTTGCGGCAAATCAATTCTTCTCCGGCCGCCGTTCTGGATAAAGCCGTCCCGGGCTTTTACGTTTTCCTCGTGAGTTCGGGCGGTCAGGCGGTATGGGTCAACACGAAGGTGATGGAGCTGGCGGGTGTAACAACCTCTACAATAAGTCCGGCAGGCGGGCTGATCATCAGGGGGAAGAATCGAGAGCCGTCGGGAATCTTTGTCGGTGCCGCGATCAACCTGGTGGCGTCGCAGATTCCTCCGCCATCGGAATTGGAATTGCAGAATGCTATCGCCCTCGCCGCGGATACGTGTGCACGGTACGGGATAACCGAAGTTCAGGACGCGGGAATAGATGCAGGTGTCCTGCACGCTTACCAGGAGCTCGCGAGCAAAGGCGGCCTCAGGATCCGCATCTACGCGATGTATAACGGGAATGATACGACGCTTCCGGCAATTTTGAAGAAGGGTCCTATACTGGGAGAGAATGGTTACTTCACGATGCGAGCCGTGAGAGTGGACATGGACGGTCCGCTGAGTAATCGTTCGGCCGCGCTGGTGTCGGCATATTCCGACGATCCCGGGAACTACGGGGAAACGTATCTTGGCGAGAAGGACCTGGAGAATCTCACCGTGGCCTCGGTTGCATCAGGGTTCCAGGTTTGTACGGAGGCGCATGGTGACCGCGGTATCGATGTGGTGCTCGATGCCTACAAGGAAGCACTGAAAGCCGCCGAAACGTCCGACCCGAGATTGAGAGTTGAAGGAGTCGATGTATTGTTGCCGGGCGACATTCATCGGTTCAGGGCGCTCGGCATCATCCCGTCCATGCAGCCGGTTCAATGCGTGTCGAACATGTACTGGATAGAATCGCGTGTCGGCCGCAGACGTATCCGAACTACTTATGCGTGGCAATCGCTCCTGAAGACGGGGAGTATCGTGGTCGGCGGATCTGATTTTCCCGACGATAGCCCGGACCCGCGTATGGGAATATACGCGGCAGTTACCAGACAGGATATTGACGGCGTCCCGCAGAACTTCGCTGAAGCCGAAAAGTACTTCGTGCTGACTCCGGATGCGGCGGCGGACAGTTCGGATTACAACGGCGGTTTTTTCCCGCAGCAAAGGATGAGAATTGACCAGGCCATCAAATCGCTTACGGTATGGCCGGCATATGGTGCGTTCCAGGAGAGTGAGAAAGGCTCGATAACTGTCGGGAAGTTTGCCGACTTCACTATTTTTGAGAAGAACTTATTGACCGCGCACGCCGACGAAATACCTTACGATACAATTCTCGGTACGATTGTAGGCGGCAAATTTGTCTACGTCGACACGACCGCAGCCAGATGGAGAACACAATGAAATACAGAAGGCTGGGCAAAACGAATTTCGAAGTAAGCGAAATCGGGTATGGAACGTGGGGTATGGGTGGAAATATGTGGCTCGACGGAACCGATGAAGAGAACATAAGGTCCCTCCATCGAGCGTTCGACCTCGGCGTTAATTTCGTGGATACAGCCCTGGCATATGGAAAGGGGCACAGCGAAGAATTGATCGCTGGCGTTTTGAAGCAAAGGAAAGAACGGATTTATGTTGCCACGAAAATTCCGCCGTTGAACAATAGATGGCCCGCACCCCACGGAGTTCAGCTTCGCGAAGCTTTTACTTACGATCACATCATCAAATCGACCGAAGCCAGCTTGAGGAATCTGAAAGTCGATTGTCTCGACATTCAGCAATTTCATGTTTGGAACGATGAATGGGTGAACGACAACGAGTGGAGGGATGCCGTCCTGAAATTGAAAGATGAGAGCAAGGTGAAGTTCTGGGGAATTTCGATAAATGATCATGAGCCGGAGAATGGTATCGAAGCGGCACGGAAGGGGCTGATAGATACATTCCAGGTGATATACAATATTTTCGACCAGTCGCCCGAAGATGAACTCTTCCCGTTTTGCCAGAAGCACGATGTGGGCGTCATCGTGCGTGTTCCTTTCGATGAAGGCTCACTGACGGGATCCATAAGAGCCGACTCCACCTTTCCTGAAGGTGATTTCAGAAACAGGTATTTCACTTCAGAGAGGAAGAGAGAGGTCGTGAAGCGCGTAAACCGGCTGAACGGTTTGTTGGAGAGAGAGGCGACTCCTATTACCGAAATGGCATTAAGATATGTGCTGCATCATCCCGCGGTCTCGACCGTTATCCCGGGAATGAGAAGGGTCGGTCATGTGGAGAGCAACTGTGCGGCGTCGGACGGAAGGCAACTTTCGGATTCGGTCCTGTCTGAATTGAAGATGTTTCGGTGGAACTACAGGTAAAGCAGGGAAGCGTTCGACCTGTGTTAATCGTTCCTTATAGATGTATGAAAAGAAACGGAGGATGCCATGGATCTCAAGTTGGTGAGAATCGAAAAGCCCGAAGATGTCAACTTTATTCTCGGACAGTCGCACTTCATAAAAACAGTGGAGGACATTCACGAGGCTATAATACAGACTGTCCCTCAGATGAAATTCGGGATAGCCTTCTGTGAGTCGTCGGGTCCCGCGCTCGTCCGGTTTTCGGGAAATGACGATGAGCTTCTGGAAATTGCGAAGAAGAATTCCGTGAACATTTCCGCTGGGCATTCTTTCGTGATCTTCATGCGCGATGGATTTCCGTTGAACATTCTCAACACTATAAAGAATATTCCGGAGGTTGTGGGAATTTACTGTGCAACGGGGAACCCCGCTGAAGTAATAATAGCAGAAACCGATCAGGGTCGTGGAATTCTTGGAGTCATCGACGGTATCAGGACAAAGGGCATCGAATCTGACTCTGACAAACAAGCGCGGCACGATTTCCTGAGGAAGATCGGATATAAGCTTTAATCGAACTTCTCTTCCAATTCGCCGTCTATAATCAAAATTAACGCTGGAGACTATGAAGAAGTATATACTTCTATGCATGATTGTGCCTGCGGTTGCGTTCGGACAGGCTGATACGCTGACACTTGAACAATGTGTTCAGATCGCATTGAAACACAATCCGCAAATTACCGTGGCCGAAGGGGGCATGGAGTCGTCCGAGTCGGATTTGAAACTGGCCAGGTCGGCCCTGTTTCCGCAGATTTCGGGAAATGCCGGGGTCTCAAGAAACGGCGGCACGTTCCTGTTGGGCAACATTGTCCGAAGCGCTGAATTTAACAGCTACACGGCCGGCTTCCAGGGACAACAACTCATATTTGATTTCGGCAAGACCTACTCGAGGATTGCTGCATCATCGGATTTGGTGAATGCCTCCGATCAGAGTCTGAGGTCTACAAGGCAGAACGTGATAGTAAACACTTATGTTGCATATTTCAATTACCTGGCTGCTGTCCGCGTCATGGAGGTCGATACTGAAACTGTCTCGCAAGCTGAAGATCATCTCCGCCAGGCCGAGGCGTTCTACAAGGCAGGCACCGTACCACAGTACGACGTCGTGAATGCGGAGGTAACGGTCGCTAATTCTAAGGTAAGCCTTATCCAGGCGAACAATAACGTGAAGGTTGCGCGCATCCAGCTGGAAAATATTATCGGCGAGAAACTTCCCGACAACTTCGCCCTGAAAGATGTTCTCGGTGTGTCGCACGTCGAAGTCAACCTGCAAACTGCAATCGCGACCGCGATCAAGAACCGGCCTGAGCTCCTTCAGAGTGAAGCCCAAGTGCAGGCGAGCAAAGCACTGTTGACTTCTGCATGGACAAGCGACCTTCCTTCCATAAACGCTTCAGGCGGATACAACTGGAGGGGGCTTGCACCGACACCGCTCTACAGCGGATGGAACATAGGTGTCACATTGTCTCTACCGATCTTCGAAGGGTTTGCACTCGACGCCGGCATAGATCAGGCAAAAGCAAACCTTAAGAGTGCGCGAGCGTCTAATGATTTAGTTATGCAGTCATTATATCTGAATGTTCAGCAGGACGAATTCGCTTTGGAGGAAGCCAGCCAGAGGATCGAGGCGGCAAAGAAGCTGGTGCAGCAGGCTACCGAGGCATTACGGCTTGCCGTGGGCGAGTACAACTCCGGAACCGGAAGCGCACTGGAAACCACCGATGCTCAGGTTGCTCTTGCCAGTGCCCGCATAACCTACATTCAGTCACTTTACGATTACAACGTGTCCTATGCCCAGTTGGAGAGGGACATGGGAGTAATAAAGTAAAACAGAGAGAAAAGGCAACATGAAAATGAAAAAGGTTGTTACAGCCGTTATTCTTGTGCTTATTGTCGGAGGCGCGATTTTCTTCTTTACGAGAAATGGAAAGACACAGGATGCACAATGGCTAACGCTCAATGTCAGTCGTGGTAACGTGGATGTAACGGTTACGGCCACGGGCACACTGGCGGCTGATACGACCGTTCAGGTCGGGACACAGGTGTCCGGCACTATATCGAGACTCTATGCCGACTGGAACTCTCACGTCAGACAAGGGCAGACAGTTGCCAGGCTGGATACCACTTTTCTATGGGCGGCTGTGGAACAGGCAAACGCAAACCTTCAGAAAGCCCGGGTCGCGGCCGACCTGGCAAAGACCACACTGGACCGCGTGAAGAAATTGTACGAGAAGAACCTGGATTCACAGTCGGACTACGACACGGCACTTTCCAATTATCAAACCGCCCAAGCGGGTGTCGGCATTGCAAAAACCGCACTCGATCAGGCGAACATCAATCTTAGCTATGCAACTATCAAGTCGCCGATCACCGGAGTTGTCATATCGAGGAGCGTGGACGTCGGACAGACGGTCGCCGCGAGTTTTAATACCCCGACTTTGTTCACCATCGCAAACAGTCTTTCCGACATGCAGGTGCAAGCGTCGGTGGATGAGGGCGATATAGGAAGTGTTAAAGTCGGCCAACACGTCACTTTCACGGTCGACGCATATCCGAACGATGTTTTCAATGGTACAGTGACTCAAATCAGGCTGCAGCCGATAACGACTCAGAACGTTGTGGAGTATACCGTGATTATAGATGTTCCGAATCCAGGAATGAAGCTTCTGCCTGGGATGACCGCCAACCTCACAATAGAAGTGGCCCAGGCGAAAGACGTACTGAAGGTCCCCACAACCGCACTACGTTTTATGCCTCCGCCGCAGTACTTGGCACAATTAAGGAAATCCATCCCGGACTCGGTGAGACAGCGCATGCAGCAGCGATTCCAGAAGTTGCGGGGCCAGGGCGGGTCTGGAGGTTTCGCAAATGCCGGAAATGGAGGATTCGGTCAAGCCGGCGGTGGAATGAACTACCAAGACAGGGATCTGAACCCCGGCAGCTACTTCATGGTCTGGGTTCTTGATGGAAAACAATTGAAAGCTGCGCGCGTTCGGATAGGGCTATCTGACGGAACAAGTACGCAAGTTGAAGGTAATCTCGAACCTGGAGAGCAAGTGGTGGTTGGTATGCTTTCCAGTGGGTCTGGAAGCCAAGCTCAAACAAATCCGTTTATGGCGCGGAGGAGGTTCTAATTCGGTGGCAGATCCTATTATTTCTGTCAAGCACATTGTTAAGATCTACAAAATGGGGGACGTTGAGGTACACGCGCTTCGCGGTATTAATCTCGACATAAAACAAGGCGAGTTCAGTGCTATAATGGGCGCAAGCGGTTCGGGCAAGTCCACATTTATGAATATTATTGGATGCCTTGATACTCCGTCGTCCGGTGAATACCTGCTCGATGGAGTCGAGGTCGCAAAGCTTAATCGCGATGAACTCGCGAAGCTGAGAAACAGGAAACTCGGTTTTGTATTCCAGGCTTTCAATCTGTTGCCCAGAACAACCGCGTTGGAGAATGTCGAGCTGCCGCTCTTGTACTCCAACAATCACTCTTCCTCACAGAGGCGGGAGAAGGCGATGGCGGCGCTGGAGGCAGTCGGACTTGCAGATCGTTCGGGCCATTACTCAAATCAACTTTCGGGTGGCCAGCAGCAGCGTGTTGCGATTGCACGATCGCTTGTCAATGATCCTGTCGTGATCCTTGCGGACGAACCAACGGGGAACCTGGATACGAGGACAAGTGTCGAAGTAATAGAGATTTTTCAGAAACTCAATGAAAAAGGGATCACTGTAGTTCTTGTAACGCATGAGCCTGACATCGCCCAGTTCTCCAC
>JAJYOS010000399.1 GCA_021796055.1 Bacteroidota bacterium | reverse complement strand
GCGGCAAATTCTCCACTCGACGCAGGCCATTGGCAGGGCTAAGCTCGATATACCGACGAACAGCCCTTCTTCGCGGGCCAGCCTTCTGGCCATCTCATAGGCATCTTCCGTGGAGATAGTGAGCTCCTCGTCCGCGACAGATTCGTCATAGATACCCGGCACTATAGAAGTGCCGAGATGTTTCAAACCTTCCAGGCCGTGTAGAGGCGAGTCGGGCTGAAACGACACGCAGCGTATGTCAGGGTTGAACTCCTTTAATCGGCGCGATGTACCGATGAATGTCCCGGTCGTCCCAAGCCCCGCCACGAAGTGCGTGATGCTGTGTTCCGATTGCTCCCATATTTCGGGCCCTGTCGTCCTGTAATGCGCAAGCCAGTTGGCCGGATTGCTATATTGATCCGGATAGAAATATTTACTGGGCTCCGCAGCGACTATCTTCTTTACGCGTTGCTGGGCCCCATCTGTACCACTAAGTGGATCCGTCAGGATTACTTCCGCACCGTATGCGCGAAGCGCCGCCTTTCTTTCCGTGCTCGCGTTGGAAGGGAGAGCAAGAACAACACGATAGCCAAGCGCGCTTCCTATCATGGCGTAAGCAATACCGGTATTCCCGCTCGTCGCGTCGATTATTGTTTTGTCCCTGGTGAGCGCGCCGGACAGTTCCGCCTCACGGATCATGGCAAATGCGGCCCTATCCTTGACGGAACCTCCGGGATTGAACCATTCAGCCTTCGCGAAAACCGCGACTCTATCGATTCCTTCTGTGACTCTCCTGATGCGGACAAGCGGTGTATTGCCTATGTGAGAGAGAATGGAATCTCTGCCAGATTCACCTAATTCCGCGAACTCCTGATCAAAACGAGATTCTCCAGTCCGATCCAGATACCGACGCATGCTCACGCCTCCACCTTATGATGGGCCGCCGCCACTTGCGAAACGAACACCGCCCTTTGCCTGTTTACTGCTCGCAGCTTCTTGCACCCTTTGCAGATACTCTTGTACTGCGGATAAAAAGCATCGGGGTTTCTAACACCGCAGTAGCGGCACTTCGGCGATTTCCGGTAGCGACGTTTTTGAAACGACACATTCCCGTACCTACGAAATCTCATGTAATGTTTCCAGCAAAGACCGCGCGCCGCGCACTCGCCGGCGCATCCATCCACACTACACAAATAGCTGCTCAACATAAGATATCCTTTCTTGTGCGGAGATGCCCTGGGGCGTTGATGTATGGCGAACAATGCCGGTAGAGAGAAACTTGACAGTTTCACCGATGACAATAAGTCCCGGGAGATCCGTTTCGATCTCGCTCGCTCTGTCCGAAATGTTTCCCAGTGTGCCCGTAACCACCTTCTCATTATCGGTAGTACCGCCGAATATTACCGCGGCAGGTTTGAAGTCGGGCACGCCGTGGGATGTCAGTTGTTCTGAGATATGATGAAGGTTTCTCGTTCCCATATAGATAACAATCGTGTCGGCGTGGGCGGCCGAAGCCCAGTCGACGCGCTCTTGCCCCTTCAGCGGGGCCTCGTGTCCTGTCACAAAGAGAACGCTCGATGCGTTTTTGCGATGCGTGAGAGGGATCCCTATTGAGGCAGGCACACCCGTGCCCGCGGTGATACCGGGGACGATCTCGACTTCAATTCCCGCGCGTTGAAGCACATCTGATTCTTCTCCTCCCCGGCCAAAGACAAAAGGATCACCGCACTTCAACCTCACGACCCGTTTCCCTTCGCGGGCCTTTCGAATGAGAATGCCGTTAATCTCTTCCTGCTTCATGCATGAATATCCCGCCCTCTTTCCGACGTAGAGCACTTCGGCGTCATGCGACGCTTCGGAGAGGAGCGCATCGCAAACCAGCGCGTCATAAAGTACGACATCCGCCGAACGCAGTATCCGCAATCCTTTCACCGAAATCAGCTCCGGATCTCCGGGCCCGGCTCCTACGAGGAACACTTTACCCGAGACTCGCGCTTCGATCTTGAATTCTTCATTTTCAGGAATTCTGTTGCCGACCTTCACTTCCTGATGCTCATCTCCAGTTTCATCATATTTTTCAGTTCGTCGGAGTTCACTGGCGACATATTGCTCCTGTACCATCTTTCTAGTTTCGTAATCCGGGAACGCCTCTCTTATCCCCGATCGCAACCTACCGGCACTGTCTATGAGCTCAGGATATTTTATCCCAAACTCCCTGGCGATCCTGTCGCGGATAATTTTCCCCGTCGTCGGACTGAGTCCGTTGGTAGACACAGCGACTTTCAAATTGCCTTTCTGAAACACAGATCCGAGATAGAACGTGCAGAGCTCAGGTTCGTCCGCGACGTTGACAGGAATGTTTAGTGAAGTGGCATCCGAATATATCTGCTTCTGCGCGGCAAGATCGTTCGTTGCCGCTATCACTAGAACGTAGCCCGCCGCATCGCCGGCGGCATACTCGCGCCTTTCCAGGAGAACTTCTGACGAAATCGAGCGGGCCTCAATCCAAGGAGTGACGGTGGGAGAGATTACGGTAACCCTCGCGCTGCACTCAAGAAGGCTCCTTATTTTCTGCTCTCCGACGTTGCCTCCCCCCACAACGAGGACAGGCTGTCCGCAAATTTTCATAAACATGGGATATAACCGGTTCATTCCACACTCCCCTTCCTTGCCTCAGCGGGCTCCGTCATCTGGCCAGCCGAACTTGCCTCCTTCTCCGTACTTACTAACTCTATGTCACCCGCGATAGCTAGACCATAGCCGCAACGGAGGTACTCATGAATGAGAGTATCCGAGTCCTCGTTCTTTTCGACGATCAGCTTCAAATAATCGGCGTCAATCCTGAATTTCTCGCTAAGGTGCATCAGCGCTATATTTTTTCCATTCAAGTCTCTCAGGATCACCTCGCCCGGAACATCAAGAGCCGCCTCTTCATCTTCATCGACTATTAATAGTGGCTGGAGGCGCAAAAGTATTTTACCGGCGCGAAGCGCGGCAAAGACGTGCTCGTACTCTTTTCTACCGGCAAAGGCTCGCGCGACATCACCATTTCCGGATGCCAATGTACTGATTTCGAACCAGAGCGACGGAGAAAGATTTACCGAGGGCATTTTGTCAATTCTGTCGATGATTGAAAATCTTTCCTCTCTTTCCATACGACGAATAGTATAGATCCGCCCGGCGGATCCGGCGAAGGTAGTCCGCTCTTTACTAATCATGCTGCGCATTCCCCTTCGCCAGACTCCGCCGCGAAAAGTTTATCCTGTCCGAGATCGACAAACAGATCCTTAGTCAGTTTCTCGGGACGCAAGTCCGCGAGGTCTTTGATATCATCGCGAAACGCCGGCACCCCGACTCGTTCGCAAAACTGCCAGAAATTTTCACTCTCCGTTCTGTTTGACAAGTATCGCTTTATGATTCTCGTTACCGCCTCAGGTGCGTGACGAGCCGGTATTCTTCCGAGCGTTCCACCAAAAGTATATTTGCCGGAATTCATCCCTCCGCCGATCGAAAGCAGGTATGATGGTATCTCACCTCCGTCCACCTTCTTCGTCGCTCCATGAAATCCGATAGCGGCAATGTGATGTTGACCACAGGAATTCGGGCAACCGCTTATCTTGATCCTGAGCCCTTTAAGGAGAGTGTTCCAGTCGGGGTGCCGGTGAAGAAGTTGAGTCAGCTCTTTCCCAAGCGCTCGTGAATGGGTGATGCCGAGATTGCACGTGTCAGCTCCGGGGCAGGAGGTTACGTTTGCTATTTCTTGGGCGCCCGCCTGGTGAAGGCCGACACGTCTCAACTCATTATAGATTGAAGCGATATCGGACGATCTGATCCATCGCAGAACAATATCCTGCTGTGCTGTCGTACGCATTCTTCCATTCGTATATTTATCCGCTATCCTGCCCAGCTCAAACAGTTGGTCTACTGTAAAATCGCCGATGGTAGTGTTCACGTATACCGCGTTATAGCCTCGTTGTCTTTGCGGAAAGACGTTGGAGCCAAGCCAGCGATTAAACTCGGAATCACCCTTAGTTTGGGGAATTCCGGGATCAGATATCGGGTGATATCCTTCTTCTTCAGTTGTCTCCGCCTCAGGAAATGTTCTCCCTGAAGCAAGCACCCTTTCCCTCTCCTCACGTACAAGCCGCTTGAATTCTTCAAAGCCCAGCTTCCATAAGACATACTTCATTCTCGCCTTCGATCTGATCTGTCTGTTTCCATGGTCGTTGAAAACTTTCACGATCGCCTCAGTTGTCGGAATCAGAAGTTCCGCGGGGAGAAACTCTTCGAGTACATCGGCAACACGCGGCTGGGCACCGAGTCCTCCGCCGACGAACACTTTGAATCCCCGGACCGCCGCGCCGTCGATATTTCTCATGTCCGCGACGTATCCGATGTCATGTATCCATGGTATTATCGCGTCGCGCTCGTCCGCGCTCCCGGAGAAGGATATTTTGAATTTTCGCGGCAGGGTCTGACTTAATTCATTCCGCAGGAAATGTTTAGCGAGGAGATGAGAATACGGAGTAACGTCGAATGCCTCATCGCTGGAAACTCCGGCAAGGGGAGATCCAACTATGTTGCGCACTGTATTTCCGCACGCCTCACGAGTCGTAAGACCAACTTCGTTCAGCGTCTCCATCAGCTCCGGGACATTTTCTAGTCTCACCCAGTGAAGTTGGATGTCCTGTCTCGTCGTGACGTGCGCGATACCGTCCGCGAAATCTCTGGCGATTTTTCCGACCTGACGGACTTGGGATGATGTCAATAGTCCGTAAGGAAGCTTCACGCGAACCATGCTGAACCCCTGCTGGTCCGGTCTCTGTCCATAGATTCCGAGTTGGAGCCTGAACTTCTTGAACTCCTCTTCGGAAATCTCCCCGGTTTTAACCCTCGAGACTGCACGCCTCATCTTCTCTGCGTCTTCCGCGTAAGCTTCGGCAGTATCTATACTCGTCAAGTTTGTTTGTGTTTCATTAAGGTCCAACTCAATCTCCTCCTCTACGACCTTCCCGGAATGTCTTTTGAGCTCGATACCGGGAAGCTCCATAAAATGAAAAGCCCTTCGCCGGTATTCGACGAAGGGCTTCAAAAATCTTATTTAGCGGTTCTAGTTCAACTCAAAGACCCGCACCTTCGCGAAACCGAGTCGGTCGTCATACAGGAACAACAACAGGCGCAGGAGCGCATTCCGCCGGGTATCTGCAAAAGGTTTCTCATTACGACTAAAAGTTAGAAATACTTGATTATTTTGTCAAGCTTTAACCCCGAAAATATTCTAAATTGACAAAAGCTGAGGCTTCCGGGTGTAAGAGCCGGATGAAGAATCAATCGCCCTCGACTCTGATAGTCTCAATCTGAAACGGCTTAATGATGAACTTGAAGCCGCTCGAAGTCAAAGTAAGTTTCCGCTCGTCGCGTTCCATGGCGTCGCATTCCCATACCGACCCGATGTGCACCAGCGGCGTGGAGACGCGGACGGTATCTGTGCTGCCGTTCATCTCTATAAATCGCATTATAGTACCCCGATTGTTTTGGGCGCGCTTCCAATCGGAGAGCACGACATCACGCGAATTCATCTTCAAGAAACTCTTCTCGGGTTTAAACATTGAACTTCGCCGCCAGTACCGGGCGTCATTCGGGGTTACCCTGTCTACTTCGATGGGAGTCATCTCGTTCCAGCCGAACCGGCTCATTTCTGCGGGAGTAAGGTCGCGGCCGCTTGTCATCACGTATCGAAACGTGAATTTCCCTCCCTGCGCGGCGACGTAATTGGTATTCCAATAATTATTCATGACGTATGAGAATATGGTCCCGACACGCTTCCCAAATTTTGCCGGCCATTTACCGCGGACGATGTCGCCGAAGGTGACGAGGGAGGAATTAACCGGAACAATCTCTGCTGTGACGCCGCCTTCCGTGACGGCAACCCAATGCTGCACCGAGAACCATTCCCTCCCGGCGCCGGGGAGCAAATCTTGTGAAGGGTTGACGTAACCATTCTGAGTTTCATAACGGAACTTGGGATCGTTCATCGAGAAAGGAAAAGCAAAATACACCGCTTCTTTAGAGTACACCTTCTTTTTGTAAACATGGTTGACGAATTCGATCTTCTTTTCGCCAGTGAAGAGAATGATCTTAGTTTCAATTTCAGGTGTATTCTTACCTGAGCTTCGAAGTAAAGCGACCGTTCCGTAAGGTTCACGCTTCACGGAAACCAGCCGACCTGCCGACGCATGGTATATTGTGAGGTTCGCTGCCTTCCTTCCATGTCCGCCTGGTCCGGGGAACAACAGAGGCGATTTGTTCCCGCTCGTGACATAAACATACTGGTCGAAACGATAGGGGCTCGCCTGGTTCACGAGTTCTTTGCCGAGCTGTTTGTCGAAGATGCTCCTTACCGCTCCGCTCCCGGGATCCAGTACGATGCGATAATATCGGTTT
>JAJYOS010000398.1 GCA_021796055.1 Bacteroidota bacterium | reverse complement strand
CCCTTTTCATTCGACACCTCGCACACTTCGCCCGCAAGCAGTGTCCCCTTTATTAAAACCGAATCGCCGATCCGGAACTCCTTCCTGGCCTCCTGACTCTCGGCGTCTCTGAGGTTCGAGACCTGCCCCTTCAACTCCTGGACGCGTGATTGAGCTTCTTTGATGCTCTCCTTGGAAGCTTTCGTCTCACGAATTTCCCGCACCAGGTTCTCGATTTTCCTGTTAAGATCGGCAATGAGGTTCTCAGAGTCTTCAATCGACTTCCGCTTTATTTCCGCGGCTTCCTTTTTTGCCGAGTGGACTTTCTTTTCGTATTCCTGCCTCATTGTCTCGGCAAGTTCCTGCTCCTTCTTTATCTCCACGACACGATCCCGAAGTTCGTTTTCGAGCTGCTCGACCCTGAGAAGGAGTTTCTCGAGCTTGTCTCTTCCCTCACCGATGTATTTCCTGGCCCTTCTGATAACCGGTTCCCCGATTCCCGTTCGTTGTGCTATCTCAAAGGCGTAGCTCGATCCCGGTCTGCCGAGAACGAGCTTGTAAGTCGGCCTGAGAGTGTTCTGGTCGAATTCCATCGCTGCATTCAGCATTCCCGGCGCTTCGCTTGCAAAAACTTTTAACCCGGAATTATGGGTAGTGACGAGAGTCATCGCATTTGAGTCCCGCAGGTCTTCCAGAACCGCAGAGGCAAGTGCCGCACCTTCAGCGGGCTCGGTTTCTTCGCCGAATTCATCTATGAGCACCAAACATTTCTCATCGGCGCGTCCCAGGATGCCGACGATATGCTTGATGCGGGATGTAAATGTCGAGAGGTCGTTTTCAATCGACTGCTCGTCTCCGATTTCTGTGAAGATATTCTCGTAGATCGGCAGCTCGGTGCCGGGATCAGCCGTGAGAGGAATCGCTGCCAGGTTGCAGAGTACGAAGAGTCCCAGCGTCTTCAGAGTCACAGTCTTGCCGCCGGAATTCGGTCCGCTGATAACCACAACCCGCGTCGAATCGTCGAGGAACATGTCGACAGGAGTAACCCGTTCCCTGCCTGTCTTGATTGCCAGCAGAGGGTGCCGGGCTTTCACTAAACGAGGAACTGCGACTGCGCCGACCTGCGGTACAATTGCAGCAAGCCTCATTGCGTATCCCGCCCTCGCGTAGAGGCTGTCGAGATGCGAAAGGACTTCCACATCCTGGACAAGCTTCGGAACAACCTCACGGATGCGGCCTGTGAGCTCGTGAAGTATCTTTTCAATTTCACGCTGCTCTTCAAATTGCAGGGATATAACTTCATTGTTTAGGTCGACAGCCGCCGAAGGTTCGATGAAAACGGTCTGCCCCGTCGCACTCGCGCCATGAATCAAGCCGGGAAGCTGTCGTTTGAATTCGGCCTTCACAGGCAAAACCAATCGTCCATCCCGCTGAGTGAAGATATCCTCTTCTGAATATTCCTGGTCGGAATATGAGCGCGCGATCGTCATTATTTTCTTCCGAAGATTCCCTCTCGTACGGTTCAGGCTCGTCCTTATCCTATGCAGCTCCTTGCTGGCGTCATCGCGGATGTTTCCTTCTTCGTCCACTGCTCGGTTAATGTTGAACTCAAGTATCGTGTCGGGATAGAGCCTGAAGCCCAGCTCGGAGATCTCCTGAAGCTCGCCTTTCTGTTTGAGAAGAGATTTCCGCACACTGTCGACCACGTGAAGTATGACTGCGATCGTATGGAGTTCTTTCCCCTGGAGGAGACTTCCCTCCTTGGCCGCGTGGGCAAGGAACGGTCTTACGTCCTTCGAACCGGTCAGATCGGGAAAAATGTTCCTGACTGCGAGAGAATGTGCCTGATCGACGAGCCTGAATTCCCTCTCGAGGTCTGTCTTCGAAGAGAAGATCGGAATCGAATCGAGGTACTTCTCACCGAGCTCCGTTTGACAGAGCGTCTTGAGGTATGAAACCAGCCTGGGAAACTCAAGCTTCTCGAACGAGCGGGCCAATTCGGAATCGCGTTCAATCATCACAAGTACCTGTATTGATAGGTTCTCAGCCTGTCGGGGATCCGTAATCTTCGAGAGTCCGGAGGCGACTGGGGGGAGATCCACCTTCTTTCATCAGGCTTCTCCGTTCCACGGCAGCGGAGTTTACTTGGAGTCGGATGGCTTGTCTTTTGGCAAATACTCAAAAAATTTGTCGAAGTACGAATTTGAAGGTTCTCTCGAAATGAAGGTCCTGTAGACCATGGGAGCGAAATTCTTAATCGGCTGGGAAAGGTACGACTTACCCAGCGCCGGTCCTTCGCTCTGGAAGCCAAGTCTTGCGATGAACAAAAGGAGCAGACTCAGGAGAAGCGCCCCTTCGAGAAACCCTAACACCGCTCCCCCCAGCTTGTCCCAGATCCGGAAGATCGAAATCTTCCTGAAAGCCCTCGTTACGATTTTGGCCAAAATGAAGAGTATTATGAAGATTGCCGCGACGCCCACGACACCGCTGACCACCTCGTTGAGGCCGGTAAGGCCCGCCAGAAAAACCGCGATGTCCTTTCCATATTGGGCGCAGATAACGATGCCTGTCACTAGGGCGGCGAGCGATAGGATTTTCGCGACAAGCCCTTTTGTGAATCCACTTACTATGAATGCCGCAAGCACCAATGCCAGAATGACGTCGAAACCACTCATCCTAATTTCGCCTTAACTATTTCCTGAACCGTTTTGCCGTCCGCTTTGCCGCGCAAATCTTTCATCGCGGCGCCCATCAATTTGCCGAAATCTTTCTGCCCCTGGACGCTGAGCTTCACCGCCAGTTCATCGACCAGCTTGACAATATCCTCACGGCTCATCTGCTTCGGCAGGTATTCCTGGATTATCTCGAGCTCCCTCCGTTCCTTGTCGGCGAGATCCTTCCGGCCAGCCTTGTCGAACTCCTCGATTGACTCTTTCCTCATCTTCGCCGAGCTAAGAAGCACCTGCATCTCATCTTCATCTGTCATTCCTTCAGGCGTTACTCGCTTCTCAACTTCCTTCTCGAGGAGCTTTGCTTTTACCATCCTCAGGGTTTCCAGACGCAGGGTCTCCTTCTTGAGCATTGACCTCTTAATATCGTCGTTGAGTATGTCTTTCAGACTCATTATATCCTTCCGGGAAATTTTAAAACTGTGCCGTTGAGAGAATCACCTGCACTGCAAAGGAACAGCAGCGCTGCGACTATCTCATCGATCTTAACCCATTTCTTGGTATCCGCCTTCGGCATCGACTTCCTGTTGTCCGCCGTGTCGATGGTAGACGGTGCTACTGCGAAGACTGAAACGCCGTCATTCTTGTACTCCTCCGCGGCGGCATTCGAGAGCGCAAGAATAGCCGCTTTAGATGCTGTGTACACGGAATTTCCTGCTCCCGATCCGAAAACCTGCATCGAGATAAAATTAACCACTCTGCCGAACTTTTGCTCCGCCATCAGCGGCAGGACGGCAGACATAATATTGAAAGTGGGAAAAACGTCCATCGAAAACATCTTCTGCAACTCGGCAGCCGAGTGTTCATGCAGCTTCTTGCCGCCGAGCCACCCGCCGAGCGAATTGAGAAGGAAGTCGACTCGTCCAAACCTTCCCTTCACAGACACAACTGCATTCCGGGCCTGCCCGGCGTCCGTCAGGTCGGCTTGAACAGGTTGAAACGTGCTCGAGAATTTCTCGAACTCTTTCCGTAGCGCAGTGCCTCTCCCGGGGTTCCTATATACGAACGCGACATTAGCGCCCGCCTCGAGAAATCCGCGGGCAAGCTCACTTCCAACTGATCCCCCGGTCACGATTGCGACTTTACCGGACAGGTCTATCATATCTTGAATTTATTTTCATGATGGCATAAAAGCAATTTGTCGCGGGTTTTGGCCCCTTTCAGCGATTAACAAGCGCCGCTTATGATAAATTCCAAATAAACCGCCAAATTATCTAAATGGAACACTAAAGTGCAAATTGTCGAAAAATCAAACAATTGTTATTCGGTTTCCGTTTAGTAAATTACATGAATATAACAACATTAGAGTAGTGTTCAATCGCACCATTGATTAGTAAATTTTCGGTTTATCACAACGCTTCCGTTTGGCAGAAAGATAACGTTTTAACTAAACGGGACGGTCTCTCGCCCGGAGTAACATTCTCGGCAAACTGCAAGACAAAAATAGGAAGGACTGCGCATGACTACAATTCGTGCACTTTTACCTCTGATCATGGTAGGTTTCTTCCTGGTTGTTCCCATGGAAACATCTAAAGGCATGGCCCAGGAAAAACCGAATACTCAAACCATTCCGCCGCTCGATCCGGCGAATATGGATACTACGGTCAGTCCCCGCCAGAACTTTTACATGTACGCCGACGGCGGTTGGCTGAAAACTAACCCAATCCCGGCAGCTTATAGCAGATGGGGAAGTTTCTCTGAGCTGTTCGACCGCAACCTGGGCATACTTCATGCCATCGCCGAGCGGGCCGCCACTGACAAGACCGCAAAGAAAGGGAGCGGCACGCAGCTTGTCGGCGACCTTTACTACAGCGGCATGGATACAGCGGCGATCGACAAGGACGGTGCAAAACCGCTTGAACCGTATTTCAAAGAGATCGACGGTATCAAAGACCTCAAAGGCTTGGAAACCGTTATAGCTAAACTTCAACGTCAGGGCGTAAACATCCTTTTTTACTTTGCTTCCCAGCAGGATCTCAAGAACAGCGAAATGATGATCGCCGGAATACACCAATCAGGCCTCAGCCTTCCCGACCGCGATTATTACACAAAGACAGACCCACAGTCGAAGGAAATCCTCAAGGAATATGACAACTACGTGACGAAAATGTTCACGACTCTGGGCGATGACGAAAAGACCGCGTCCGATGCGGCCGCGACAGTCATGAACATAGAGAATCGGCTTGCGGAGGCTTCTATGACACGGGTCGAAAGAAGGGACCCGAAGGCGACCTACAACATGATGACGCTTGCGAAGGTAACTGCTCTCACACCGGATTTTTCATGGAATTCTTACGTCCGCTATTTCAATCTTTCGGGAATAAAGAAGATCAACGTCGCACAGCCGAAATTTGTAAAGGAAGTCGGCCTCATGCTGAAAGAGATGCCGCTGAAAGACTGGAAAGTGTACCTCCGATGGCATTTGATCAATTCCATGGCGCCGTATCTCAGTCAAAAGTTCGTGGATGAGCATTTCAACTTCTACGGAACCGTCCTCACAGGTGCCAAGGAACTTCAGCCGAGATGGAAGCGTGTGATTCAAAGGATCGACGAATCTGTCGGATTCGCGCTCGGGAAGCTCTACGTGAGGGAACATTTCTCTCCGAAGGCTAAGGCGCGCGCCGAGATGATGGTACACAACCTGGAAGCCGCGTTCGCACAGAGGATCAAGAACCTCGATTGGATGAGCGAGGCTACGAAGAAACAGGCGCTGATCAAATTGAAGGCTATCGTCAACAAGATCGGCTACCCCGACAAATGGAAGAGCTATAAAGGACTCACTATCGGACGCGGAGCTTACGTGCTAAATGTCATGCGGGCTAACGAGTTCGAATTCAACTATGATGTGCATAAGATAGGCAAACCGGTCGACCGCACAGAGTGGGGAATGACTCCGCCGACCGTGAACGCATATTATGACCCGTCCATGAACGAGATAGTTTTCCCTGCCGGCATATTGCAGCCGCCGTTTTTCAATCCTGACGCAGACGACGCCGTCAACTACGGCGGAATGGGCGCGGTCATCGGGCACGAGATGACTCACGGCTTCGACGACCAGGGAAGCCAGTTCGACGCCAAAGGAAACCTGAAAGACTGGTGGACAAAACAAGACGCCGCCAACTTCAAGAAGAAGGCAGATGTCCTCGTGAATCAGTTTGATTCCTACACAGTCCTCGATTCCCTGCATGTCAACGGGAAGCTCACCGAAGGCGAGAACATTGCCGACCTCGGTGGAATCTCGATCTCGTTCCAGGCTTTCGAAAATACACTGAAGGGCAAAACACCTCCGCCGAAGATAGACGGTTTCACGCCCGAGCAGCGCTTCTTCCTGGCGTGGGCGCAGATGTGGCGCGAGAACGACAGACCTCAAGCCTTGAGACAGCGTTTAATCGTCGACCCGCACTCGCCGAACGAGTTCAGGTGCAACGGTCCGCTCTCTGACTTCCCGCCGTTCTACGCAGCGTTCGACGTCAAGCCGGGCGATCCGATGTATAGAGCAGACAGCATTAGAGCTAAAATCTGGTAATATCTTCTTATGTGACCGCCACCCTAATGGTGACGGTCACTTTTCTTCCGCCTCCCTGACGATAATTGCCATATCCGTCTTTCAAATCAAAGCCGACAGGTTATTCCGACAGACCCCCGCTCGAACGTATTCGAGCCCGGAGAGTGGAAGGATCTCTTGCGGATGAATTACACGCTGACATTTGTGGACTTC
>JAJYOS010000397.1 GCA_021796055.1 Bacteroidota bacterium | reverse complement strand
CGCGCCGTGAAGTCGAAGACCTCGTCGAGCGAAGCGAGACGGGCGAGTTCGATATATACAACTGACGAGCGTCTTTGTCCGGCGTGTTAGGCGCAGGCACATTCTCTATCCCTCATAGTTCGTGGACCATCATGCAGAGTATTGCAGGAACTGGAAGAACATGTATCAGTCATTCTTCAATCCCTTCGTAAAATAGCATCTTGACTACCTTTTGATCTTTGATAAAGACCACAAAATAACGGGAATAACCGAAAACCATGGCTTCCGTGTAGTTCTTAAATTTGTAATCGTACGGGCCAACACGTTCAAACTCCGACATGCGTTCGTACCTGTCTCCGTACAGCTTTATGACCTCAGAGGCAGGACTTCCGATTCTCAATCCTCTATACGTGGCGTAAGCAGGATCGTATATATCCATCGCGCATAATGTTCCAGTTTGGTTGTCTTTCCATAGGACAAGCTTTGGAAAATAATATCCAGTCCACTGATTGTCTTCCTCTGTCACACGGTCAGGTTTTCCAAGATGCGCTAGTGCAGACTCGATCGGCTTGTTCAGTTTCATGAAGGCGACATTCCATTCGTCTCCGTACATCGACAGACGGAAGAAGGAGATGATTTTTGTGACCTTTCGATCCTTCGTAAAGAAAGCAAGATGATAGTCGCCAAATGAATAGAGACGTATTTGCGAGTAATCATGAAAGGAGAGATCATACGGACCGTCGGTTAATGGATCCTTGACCAAGATGCCGTTACCATACAGAGACTGAAGCTTGCTTGCAGGGTCACCGACCTTCAAGCCTCGGACTGTCGAGAAGGATGAATCCTGAATGTCAAATCCCTTCACCAAGCTGTCGAATTTATTGTACCAAATAACAAGCTTACGGTATTTTCCAACGATATAATCCGAATAATTGTGGAGGCCAAGGCCAGGGATGCGTCGAATTCGGTCGATTCTGGCTACTTCGGAATCACCTCCGGAATTGAAATAATAAACACCAATGTAATCTTCATAAACATCGTCAGCTTCCGTGCGGTCGGGTTTCCTTAAGTGAGCAAGCACAGAATCAATCGGACACCTTAGCTTGAGAAATCCAACATTGAAGTTGGTACGGGTCAGCGGCTGCCCTCTGACCACATTGACAATGGAAGCCATGGCGAGCAAGATGAAAAAGGGTCGAAGATAGTTCCTCATGTAAGCCGTTCTCCTTTGTTAGTCATGATACTCTCGCCGCAAACTACGAGTGAATGTGCTTGCGCCTAACGTCCTGCCGCATCACGCCGTGCCGCCGTTCCATGAAATATAAAATGACAGCGGCATGGAGCGAGATCCTTTTGAGCCTGTCCCGACACGCTCTTAGTCGGGAAGCGTCGTGATGCGGCGTGTTAGGCGACACGCGAGTGTACTTGGCTTTCTCACCATCCAATGGTATGGTTCCTTCGAGCATCGATAAACATTTGACGATCGTCCTTTGGAATAGGCAATCTAATGGTGAATTCAGTGAAATTACCTCGCATTAGTTCGCATCCATGAGTAATCCCGAAATCGATTGTAACACTGTCTCTATCGATGCTGTTCACTGCAAACGAAGTCAATAGGGTCTGCAACTCCATCGCACAGCCGCCATGAAGGTTGTCAACAAGGTCAGCCAAGTCCTTGGGATCCTTCTTTGTGAGGTGTGCCTGTATGAGAGTATCGGCTAGCAACGCGCGTTCGATGACCCCTTCCGGGAAGAGTTCCGTCAAACTTATTTGACGAGATGAACCAGGCGCGTGTGTCTCATAATAGGTACCAGCAATCGGATGGACTCCACCGGAACCATTGTATGAGCAGGACCATGAGACATATGGGCCAACGATTGAGAGCACCCTATAATCTTCGTAGTAGAAATAGTCGCTTGTGTCGCTTTCGGGAACAGTCTGATTGACGAAAAGGGTATCAACGCTTTGAGTGGTGTCGTTTATCGCAAGCATAAACTTGCTGGACCACTCAAACTTCCATCCTCCAGATGAAACTGAATCAATCCACAGGCTCGCCTGCTGCAAGGAATCCAGCATTGAAGACTTTGAGTGTGATTGTCCAACTGCAAAGTTGACACTGAGAATTACTGCCGCAACGGCATTGATGGCTAGGTTTAATCGACTCTTCATGCTAGCAAAAGGTTGACTCGCGGTGACGCCTAACGTCCACGGCAATCACGTCGTCGCGCGCATCCTTTCTTGGGGTAATATATCGAGCGAGCGATGAACCGAGACCGACCATATATGATAATCGAGGGTCGGGATTGCCGATGTTGGTTGCAGTTGCCAGTTTCATTTGATTAAAATGAGTTTTTTCGTTTCAGCATATGGACCAGCTTGCAGGCGATAGAAATAAACTCCGCTTGGAAGATTAGTTGCATTGAACACAACGGAATGGCTGCCTGCGCTCTGGCGTTCATTGACTAATGCTTCAACTTCCCTTCCGAGTGCATCGAACACCTTCAGGATCACGCGGGCATAGGTAGGAAGTTGATAGCTGATAACTGTGGATGGGTTGAACGGGTTAGGGTAATTTTGGTGGAGTAAGATTTGTGAAGGGTCATCGCGCAAATGCTTGTGGACACTGGTTACCATCTCCGAAAGAGGACGTCGCCAAACTCCACCACCATACGTCCCGGCATATAGGTTCGTGCCCAAGACAAATAGACTTTTTACATCCCTGCTTGTCAAACCAGTATTGACCGCTGACCAACTGTCACCATTATCAGTGGAAAGAAAAACGCCAGACGGCCAAGTACCAGCGAAAATATCTGAATCTGAGACTGCAAAAGTATACACACTTGTACTAGATCCCCAAGTCAAACCACTATCCGATGGCATCCAGGACGTCCCATTATTGGTTGAACGAAAGATACCGCCGGAATAGGTACCGGCGAAGAGCGTCTTACCAGAGTAGATGACAGCATTTACATCTGCATCTGTCAAACCAGTGTCAACAGCTGCCCAACTTGAACCGTTATTTGTCGTAAGAAAGATCCCTCCATATCCACCCAAGTAAAGGTCTGGCCCTTGGGCAGCGAATGAGTAAACACCGTCAATGCCAAACAAACCGCTGTCCGCGGCTATCCAGGTTGTCCCGTTGTCAGTAGAGTGAAAGATGCCATTGGAACCGCCGGCAAAAAGATTCATGCCTGAAACCCCAAGTGTATAGACAACTGTACGCTTAGTCAAACTAGTATCAACAAGTATCCAGTCTATTCCATCGTCAGTGGATTGGTATAAGCCGCTATTCGTGGCGGTCAACACTTTGGTGCCGAAGGAAACGAGGGCTCCGCAACCTGTGTTCCCCAAACCACTGTCGGTTGCTTGCCAACTCAATCCATCATCCGTAGAACGGAAAATTCCCGTGACGGTCGCCACAAACAGATCATTGCCATTAGCGGTAAAAGCATTTACAATTCCTGATACGTTGCATTGCACCCATTGACCACTGCAGGGGGCAGCGAACGAAAGCGCAATTATTGCCAGAACAATCCTGAAACGATTTGAAATGTCCATCGTAGCATTCCTTTTTCCTTTGAAATGAAACGGGCAATTGCAGCCAACGTCTCGCCGGACAAAGTCGTGGCGCGCTTCCTTTGTTGGGGTACTGTATGTGCGCGCCATGAAGCGAGTTCCATATATAGAAATGACGAGCGTCTTTGTCCGGCTTGTTAGCCGCCCGTCGGGTGCGCGTTGCCTAAGCATTGCCACCGAGGTAGTCCACGAACGAACCGGCTCGTGGCGAGTACCGAATCGAGCATTTGCCTACCGAAGTCTTTGCGATAATGTTGTACTTTGATCCCGCCTTGAACAATCCACGCGGGAAGAAAACCCAAAACGGTTGCTCGTCTCTGAATGTAGTCCTTTGAACCTTAGAATCATACCGACCGGATTCTGGCTCGTCATCCATGAGCGTGTACCGCAGCTCGGATTTCTTGAGTGGTATAAATCCCAAGACGAGGTGAGAAACGAAAAACCTAATCGAGTGCACAGAGCCAGGATAACTACTAGCGATCTTCACAACGAAATGTTGATCCTCGAACGAAAGGACTCGGGACAAATATGTGAATGCAGGCTTCCGTAACGTGACTGCTCTCCAGTGTTTGTAAAGAGTGAATAGCAATGCAGCAACGGCGAGGATTGTTGTAGGCAATAGAAGATTAGAGAACCAAGACTGAGCGTTGACGGCAATGGAGTCGGTGAATCTATTCCTCCTTTAGTGGCGCACGCGATGGCGGCTAACGTCCCCGAGAAAAGAGTCGCCGCGCACTCCTTGGCAGCTATAATGTGTGCGCGGTGAAGCGAGCTCCATGGTATACAATAATCGAGCGTCTCTTTTCTCGGTGTTATAGGAAGTTGGCGGCGCGTGCATCCTTCTCACAATCCTCCGAAATAAAATATCCGCCGAATGCGGGTTGTATCGCTCTTAACAGTGAAATAGAAAACACAGCACACACTATCTTGATTCGGAAAACGGATCTTGTAACTACCTTTGTTCAGTACTCCTTGAAAGATTGTTGCCGAATGGATTGAATCCAGTGATGTTAAAGCCACGGAAACAGCGCAAGAGTCCCTTGGAACGAAGAAGTACAAGTACAATGTCGGACTGAAAGGATTTGAGTAGACTTTTCCATTTTGTTCCGACAACAATGAGTCTCCCTGAGCTTTGGACAAATGTTTAATAGATGCGATGAAAGAATTCACGGCGTTTTCATCAATCAGGACAATTCGAGCATTCGAGTAGTCAATGCCTCTGGTGGCACACCCCGACAACATGAAGAAGAGAAAAATGTACTTTCTCATTGAGCTTTCAATTTAACCTGTATGCAAAATATGCTAGAAGCCGCGCCGCCAATTTCCCTATAACGTTTACGAGAAAAAAGCCGCGCCGCGCATCCATGTTATTCCTATGAGCGCGGCGTGAAGCGAACTCAATATATACCCAATGATGAGCGTCTTTTTTCTCGTTGTTATGCGTTCGTCCGTTTGCAGCAGGGGTAGCTCCTTTGAACAAAGGTCTCAACATAGTAGCGACTCACTTTGGCATCGTTAACACCGACTGGACACCTATGAAAGCCCAGTAGATAAGGACTAAGCCGATGCCACCCATGCCGAGCCAAATGCCCTTCGCATACTCCACGCCAGCTTTTCTCTCAAAGTCGGCGCCTCTACTTAGTTTCCTGGACAGGTTTCTCGCCGTGAAAATACCGGGCAGGTAGAACACTATCAGGACAAGTATGACTAATGGATTAACGAGGCCACCGAAGAACAACATGAAAACGGGGGGCAAAACGTAGAGCCACAGTGTTATCTTGAAGGTGGAAATATCATCCTCTTCGATCCCTTTCTTCAGGGCAATGTCCTTGAATTTGCCGATTGATCGGGTGACCGTAGCCACTGCCGCGATCAGCACTACTGTGAGTACCAAAGTGAGCATCACTTTCTCCTTCTATTGGTTGCAAACGGATGACGCATAACGCCTCGCCGGACAAAGTCGTGGCACGCTCCTTCTTTGTATAATGTGCGTGCCATGAAGCGAGAACGTTGCTTATATAAATGTCGAGCGTCTTTGTCCGGCTTGTTATGCGCAGTTTTGTCGGTAAGCATCTAAGCCTCCCTTGCTTTGGAGGGAACTCGTCTTTCAAGGAAACGAATGGTGAGGTTCAGTTCATTTACGAGGCGTGGGAACCGATTTGGTACGGCGCCCCACTTCTCGCGGAGTCCAATAAGCATCCTTAGAGAATATGGATAGTACCTTCTGAAATTCCTCAACTCGAAAATTATCGCAGACTGTCTATCAACGTAAAGCGCACCACCTTCAGTTGGCGGCTCGACAAGTTCTTTCACCAACTTGTGGTAAACCTCGAACTCCTTCCAGAAAAATGCCGCCTTACGTTCACTTTGGTACTTGTACAAACCAAAGATGAATGCTATGGCAGCCCCGAGTGCGCTGACCTGGCCACCATAAAGCTTAAATATTTCTAGGATAGTGTCCACCGCAAGCCCTTCAAATTAATCGAGTGACCATTGCATTCCGTTGCCGACAAAATTGCGCATAGCGTATACGGGAATGACGCCGTCCCGCGCCTGACTGCCGCAGGCAGGCTCCTTGTGGCGTATAATGTGCGCGGGATGGAGCGAGATCGATTGAACATAATAATCGAGCGTCGTCATTCCCGTGGTTATGCGAAGTGCGCCGCATATCGATACTTGATTATGTCATAATTATGATTCAATTTACGCATGAACAACGCGAGGTATATTATGCCAATAATAAAATCCATATCGAGTCTCAGAAACCGGACGCGTGAGATCGCCGCGATATGTCACGACCAGGATGAGCCGGTGTATCTTACCACCAATGGCGAAGGGGATCTGGTCGTGATGAGCATAGATCATTATGAGC
>JAJYOS010000396.1 GCA_021796055.1 Bacteroidota bacterium | reverse complement strand
CCATTCATGCATATGACCTCTGAACAGATCAGAGAAGTTGCGGAAATGGGATATGAAGTAGGCAGCCATTCTTGCACGCATAGAGATTTAACGAGACTCTCTCATTATGCGTTGAAAGATGAACTTGTTAGATCGAAGGAATTTCTGGAAGATGTTACGGGAGTTGAGGTCGATGCGCTGTCTTTCCCGTTCGGAAGGTACAATAGGGCGACAGCGGAAGCCGCGTTTGAGGCCGGATACCGCAGGCTTTTCGGCCTGGGATCTTCCGCCAGTGAAGGGGTGCTTCCGCGAATTCCGGTGTACAGGATTGATTCCCCGGCGTCAGTTCTGCGAAAAATCGGATTGGGAAGGGGAGAAATAATGAAGAGTGATTTTATTCATTCTTTTGCTAATATTTCGGCGCTATTTTCGGTAAGAGAGTCGAGAGCCGGTCGGCGTCGTACTCCGGAAAAAGGTTGAACTAGCAAACAAAATGGCTCTGGAAGAGGAAAAAATCGTGCAGGATCGTGAACAGGTGAAGGAGGTAAGGACACTCTCCGAACTTCTTTCAAGCCGCAGGGAGTGGCTGCTCCTTGTTGTGACACTTGCGCTGATTCTTGTTCTTGGCTACACAGTAAGGGATGTTTTTAGTCCTATACTTGTTTACATCGTGTTCCTTATAGCCACTTATCCGTTGCGTCATGAATCAATTATAAGACACGTCATACTGGTCGCTACGCTCCTTTTCGGAGTGTGGTTCTTTGTGGAAGTGTCAGGCGCCGTTCTTCCGTTTGTCATCGCCTTCCTCATTAGTTTTATATTCTCTCCGCTTGTCGAGATACTTGCCAAAAAGCGAATCCCGAGGTCGCTTTCTATCATAGCTATTCTTCTAACGCTTCTCGGCGCCGTCGTAACTCTTTCGATTGTGCTGCTCCCGATGGTGTTCCAGCAGTTTCAAAATTTTCTATCCTCTATCCCGACGCTGAGCAGCGAACTGAGCAACTCGCTAAATCGTCTCATCAACCGCGGCTTTCTCGGCTTCACTCCGGAAAACCAGAACCTTCAGCAAGCTATCATCGCGGAAATATCCACAAGGGTCGAGGACATAACTCGCGCAATTCCAAACGGCATACTCAGCTTCGTGGCACAGGCGGCGTCGGCTCTCACGAAGATGCTCAACCTTGTGCTCGTTCCTTTTCTGAGCTTTTACATAATGAAGGATTTTGAGCTCATAAAGCATAGGGTGAAGATGCTCGTCCCACGCAGGTACCGCGCCCGCGCTTCAGATGTGTATGGCATTGTGGATGTCATACTCGGGAGCTACTTGCGCGGAGCGCTGACGGTGGCATTCATAAACTCAATAGTCATATCGTCGCTAATGTCGATCTGGGGAGTCAAATATCCTCTTCTGATCGGATTGATCTCGGGCCTCCTCGACATGATACCCTATTTCGGCATCATCATAAGCATGTCGGTAGCTGTGCTCATCGCCTTGTTCGGAGACAGCCCGGGCTTCCAGGTGGCGATGGTCATAATATCTTTCCTCGGGATGAACCTCACCGAGACGACCATCCTTTATCCGAAAATCATCGGCTCGAAGATTGGCGTACACCCGGTGCTTCTGATTCTGGCGCTTCTCGTCTTCGGGTACTTCATGGGATTTCTCGGACTTCTAATCGCGGTTCCGACGACGGCAATATTAATCGGACTCAGGAAGTATTACGAAAGAAACATCAGGCCCGCACATTGAGCTCAACGTTATATCTTGTCTCGACACCGATAGGGAATTACGATGATATTACGCTGCGTGCCCTTAACGTTCTGAAGAGTGTCGATTTCGTAATATGCGAAGAATTTAAAACCGGTAATCGCCTTCTTAAATACTATGGCCTGGACAAACCTCTCGAAGCGCTCAACGAACACAACGAAGCTCGCGATGCGGAGCTAACTGTGGAGCGGATTAAGGAAGGTGCTGATGCGGCCATTATCTCTGATGCCGGGACGCCGGTCTTCGCGGATCCCGGTGCGAAGCTGGTTCACATAGCCCTGAAGAAGGGGATAAGAGTCGTTCCTGTACCGGGGGCATCATCGATACTTTCCGCGTTGGTCGTTTGCGACTTCGATATCAATTCCTTCCATTACGCAGGGTTTTTGCCTCGGAAAAGAGAGGAACGTCTCCGCGAGCTCGGCAGACTCGCCGCTTTGGGATGCGCCTGCGTGATTATGGAAGCGCCGTACAGATTCAAGCCGTTGATGGATGACTGCCTCGCTTCGTTTGGCAGGAACCGGCGCGCGATAGTCGCGGTCGACATGACTATGGCGAACGAACAGGTTATTCGCGGAACGCTTGGAGAGATAGACAAGAAATTCGACGACGCGCCGTTCAAGGCGGAATTCGTGCTGATAGTGGATGCGCCTAAAGCCAATTAGTCTCGTTCTACTCCTAACGTTTCTCCTCCCGGCGTGTTCCGGGGGACCGCCTATGCCGGAGAAAAAACTTGTCGATTTCTATATCGACCTGCAGCTGCTGGATGCCCGCTACGGCGCCGACAATGCCGTCCAAAAAGAAAAAGCCGATTCCCTGATGAAAGCCTACCACATCGACAAAGCGCTGTTCGACTCAACTATGTCATGGTACAGTAAGCGCCCTGACAGATGGCAAAAGTTCTTTACGAAGGCGGACAATCGGTTGGCCAAGATGAAGCACGATTACGTTAAACGGAAACCCCGGTAAGCCTTGCGACGAGCTGCACCTCTGCAATTTCACAATCTCTTATGCTTTCTCGCACCTTTGCGGTATCGGCTGTCTTTCTTAGTTCGCTTTCCAACAGTGCGAATTTGCGGGTACCGATGAGAGTGCGAAGATCAACTCCAAGCCCCCGTTGCTGTAACTTCTCCAGCGTTTCTATTACGCCCTGTACTGTCGTTGACAAAGCGACCGCTATTTCTCCGGCAGTGAGTTTTTCCAGATAAAGCTCGTAAATACTCCGCTCCATTTGGGACATCTCCGTACTGCTTTCGCTGCTGAAATCAAGGCAGACCTGGAGCATTCTTTTCGAAATGACACCTGACTTGGCTCCATCCCTTGAGAGAAGTTCGACTACGTTCTCTTCCTTCAAAGGATGAGTGTTCGCTATCTCTATGAGCTTGTCATCGCTGCAAATAGCGAACGCGGGCAGGCTGAGCTCCGAAGCGAGGGCTCGCCGCTCGTCGCGAAGGGCCTTGTACAGGGCTTTCCTGAGGATGAACGGTTTACTAACTGCCGGCGCGATGCCGGTTCTCAGATACGACCCGCCTTCGTCCGTGATAATTACAGTTGGATAAACAAATCCGTTTTTAGCTATGTACTTGCGTGACATCAGAAGGTCGAACGCTGAGTAAACCACTTGTGCCGGAACCCCTTTCAATACACCGAAGTGTTCCTCAGACAGCGCCGGATCAGTTTTCCCTTTGTCTCCGTTGCCGAGAAGTATTTTGCAGCATGTGGTCCGGCCGTATTCTCCGTTTGCCGCGTTGACCAAAGAGAGTATAGCCCGATGGATTTCTTTGAGGGGCGTTAGCCCCTTGACATCAAGCGAAGCGTATTCGGATGTAACGGTGCAATTGTCGCAATTGCCGCACCCGCCCTCTATTGGGTCTTCTCCGAAATAATTCAGGATGTAGTTTGTCCTGCAACCGGTGTTTGTCGCGAACTCTTTAGTTCTCGAGAGCCTTTCAGTTGCCCGCTCACGAAGCTGAGAATAGTTATTGAAGTCGATTGGTAGACTCTCGGGGTTCTCGCGTCTTGATCGCATTCGAAACGTCACCCCCTCGGTAGGGGGCTTGTATTCAATGAGCCCGGACCGGTGAAGGATTGCCAGCGTGCGAATCACGTTTGAGGGGCCGATACCTGCTTTTTGCGCAACCTCGTCCATCCTCAGCGGCTTTTCTTCGGAGAACACTGCATTGCCATGGAGGCGCAGAATCGATTCGAGGACGGCCTTCGAATCATTCGAAGAAGTCTTTTCGATGGCTCGCCTGTATGAAGCCATATCGACCCTTGACCGAACATAAGCGCTAGCGGAAATGTTTGGCATAAGCTGGATTAACTCCCGTTGCGACAAAATCCGGAAAACCGAATCGATTATTCTCGGATTTAGTTTTGTCAGTAGGGAAATCTCCTGCGTGGATATTGTGAGATACTCTTCAGGTATTGAGCCGACAGCGATCGCAAGTTTGTCGAAGATTGCCGTGTAAACTCTGATGAAATCTTCGCGAGAGGGATAAAGTGTGTTAATAAAAAATTCTTGAACTGCGAGATCTTTTTTGTTGAAAAGCAACAGGCACTCGGCCAGCTTCCCGTCGCGACCGGCTCGTCCTGCCTCCTGGTAGTAAGCTTCCAACGTGCCTGGTATTTCGTAATGAATAACATATCTCACATCCGGCTTGTTTATCCCCATGCCGAATGCGTTTGTTGCGACCATGACACGGTTCGAGGAGATGAATTCAGCCTGTGAACTAGTCCGCTCTCTTTCAGTCAGGCCAGCATGGTAGTGCAAAGCTTTGATCCCTTTTGTTACGAGCAGGTCGTGGATCTCGTCAACGCTCTTTCGTGTTGCTGCGTAGATAATTCCTGATCCCTTGTTTGCCGATACGTAATTCAACACGGAAGTGGTCTTTGCTTTTTCCACGAGAACCTGGAAGGAAAGATTGTCCCTGCGAAATCCACGGATGTACACACGCGGCGAGCGCATCTTCAGTTGCGCGATGATATCGTCCTGGACGTCCGGTGTAGCCGTTGCCGTTAAGGCGAGGATCACAGGATTTCCTACGGCTCCGGCGAACTCCGATATCCGCGTGTAATGTGGACGGAAATCGTGCCCCCACTGACTTATACAGTGCGCTTCATCGACGGCAATGTGCGAGACTCTTGTTTTGGATATTGACTCGATGAACCTTCTGCTCTCTAGGCGTTCCGGTGCTACATACAGTAACTTCACGCCGCCGGTCCTTACGAGCTGTAACCTGGATCTAATCTCATCGAGGTCGAGTGAGCTGTCGAGCTGTGTCGCAATCCTTCCGAATCTATTTACCTGGGCGACCTGGTCTTTCATCAGGCTTACGAGGGGGGTGATGACAATCGTGAGCCCGTCGGAAAGGACTCCCGGTAGTTGGTAACAAATTGACTTTCCGCCGCCTGTGGGCATGACCGCCAGCGTGTCGAATCCATTGATAACTGAAGTTACTACCTCAAGCTGGCCCGGTCTGAATTTATTCAAACCGAAAAACTTTTCGAGTGCTTTCTGTAAGCGTTCAGCGGGGATCATGTTGAAATTTAATACCGAGGGGCCAAATAGATAAACTTTTTGGAAACTCGACTCTACAGCTACGAAAGGTTGCACTAAGACTCTAGCTGTTGTGGCACGACGAGGAATCTCCTAGTTCGAAATGCGCCATCGAATCGCGGGGTTCGTTTAGTTGACACCCGTGGTTGTGTCTGCTGGCATTTCGTGATCTTCTGAAAAAACGAGAGGCGGATGCGGTATTGACTTGGTTTGCAAAATACGCGCCATTCATTTTGACTCCTCCTGATAGGAGGGAAAAAGTGGAGTAAGTCGTTGATTATCCGTATCTTTTGAGGCCTGTTTTTGACCTTGACTTTCTCCCTTTTTTTCTTAAATTTATTAGCTCAAAATGAAGAATGCTGGCGTAGCTCAGTTGGTAGAGCAGCTGACTTGTAATCAGCAGGTCGGGGGTTCAAATCCCTTCGCCAGCTCGGTTACGGGCCTGCATACCGAGTTGCCAACTTGGCGAGAGTTAGATGCGAGTTGGCCCAACGGTGCGCATGTGTTCATTTGGGCGGACGCCGGAGTTGGAGAGCCGGGGCGGACTGTAAATCCGTTGGCTTACGCCTTAGAGGGTTCGAATCCCCCACCGCCCACTGCCTGTCTGGCCTTAGTCGATCGGGGACAGGTCGCTGTGGATGTAGATAAGGACGAACATCGTTTTCTGGAGGGCGCAAAGTTGTCTCGTGGAGAGCAGGCCTCGTCAGAGAGCGGGTTTGTTAAATCGAAATCAAAACGCGGGAGTAACTCAGTTGGTAGAGTCACAGCCTTCCAAGCTGTTGGTCGCGGGTTCGAGTCCCGTCTCCCGCTCTCGGACGGACGTCTTCTCGTTGGAGGCGTTCTCGGTTGCGTTGTCGGTCTACTGGTGTAGTTTCGCTTAGCCGATAAATGTCGGGAAGGCGATCTTGTGTCGTTTCAAATTACACGTAGCGGGCGCGGCTGGATGCGTGAGTTGTGCGACGCACCGGATCTCTTTTTAACGTTGTATCCGCTCACTTAGCTCAGCTGGTAGAGCAACGCCTTGGTAAGGCGTAGGTCACGGGTTCGAGTCCCGTCGTGAGCTCGCAACATCCACGGCGTTCCGTCGATGTTGCCTAACTATAGGAAAGATTATGAGAGACATTATTACGCT
>JAJYOS010000395.1 GCA_021796055.1 Bacteroidota bacterium | reverse complement strand
CTCGTGTCAAGTGTCGGAGTACCGGGCGGGAGAGCGGCCTGCTGTTTCTCCTCCCCTTTTACAGTGACCTGCTGCTGCTGCCCTGCGACTATCTGAATATAGCTGTCATACTCCTTGTACCACAGATTATTCGCCCTCAGTATGGATTCGAAGGCGTCGAGCCACTGCATCCGGTCGACGTCCACGCCAATGGCCCCGGTTCTGTTCTCCGGATCGACAATTATCTTCTTAAGGAACTTTCTGCTGTAGCTGTCCAGGATACTGATCGCCTGGTTAAAAGGCGTGTTCGAAGCTATGGTGACTATCTGGTCCGGTGCGACGTAGTCATGCCGGAGTTCCCTCGGCATTGCGTTTATCTGCGCCTCAACATTAGCAGCACAGAACAGAGCGACTAGGAAAAACAATACGGGTTTTTTCATCACATTCCTCTTCTATTTTCCAAATCTTACTTTCAAATCGACGCGGTCTATTATGCCGCCCTTGTTCAACGTGAACTCGGCCTCGTTCTGGCTCGGGTTAATCTTCGTCAGGTATCCGAGATAGACTTCGTCGCCGACACTCAAAATATGTCCCATCCCGTTCTGATCGACTATGAAAACCTTGTCGGACATTACCGCCTTCAGATCGGACCTTTCGACATCAACTAGTCCTCTGACATTCGCAGGAGGTTCAGTCGAGATCAAAGGCCTCAGGAAGTTCAAGCCAACCCCGACGGGTCTGTAGAAAGTCGGATCGGATCCCGACGTCTCGGAGGAAACGCCCGCAACTGAGGAGTAATATGCCTCCAAATTCATCGTGAATGGAATGATAGTCTTCGTCAAGCCGGTTGAGTCGTCGCGAATCTCATGGCCCGTCAGGGAGAGGTCCCCGATTTTGTAGAGAAGCCTCGCGTGCTCAAGGTACCAGATGAATTTGAACAGGCTCGTGTAAGAAGTTTCGCCTTTAAGGTTATATGTATTAAACCCGTACTGCGGCCTGGCTGTAGCTCCCTGGTAGAGCATGTCGAACTTGACGAAGCCGCTCGCATTCATTACGCGGTTCAAATAAGCATATGTGAGCGCAGTGGTGTCGTTGCTCGGTATGACTTTGAATCTCTTCGCGTACTTGCTCTTCATGTCGGCCAGCTTGTCCTCCGCCGACTTCAACTCCGCCTCGACGCCGGGACGCTGATCGATGGTCCGGTTCAGCGTAGTAATTTCCGTCAGGAGTTTTTTCTTCTCCCCCGGCTGCACGACCTTCGTCAGATAAAATCCAACGCTGAATATTATCGCCAGAAAAGCCGCGAGGACTATAGTGTTTCTCAGTGCATAAGACATATTAGCCGATCCTCACTTTCGCGAATAGTTCAAATCAATTTGAAAGTCGTAAACCGTCTTGCTCCGTATTTCAGCGATGGTCACCTTCCTCAGGACTGAGCCGCGATAGAGTTGTGCGAAACGCGGTATCCTGTCGCGATAGACCGAATATCCCTCGACGTAGTACTGCCCTGGCTTAATCTCATGGATATCCGTCAGCCAAATGCTGCCTACTCCGGAGATCGAACGCGAGAGCGACCCCATGAGATCCGACCACCTCTCGGTGTTCGGCGTCAATGAGTCCAGGATCGCGATCGCCGTCGAGTACTTGCCGAACTGTGACTGCACGGTACTGATTTTTGACTTCAAAACTGCGACCTCGGCCGCCTGAGCTCTTTTGACGATGATATCCGAGCGTACCCTGGAGATATCGTTCTGGTTAGAGGCATAGTTGTAGGTGAAGAAGAACGTGGAGCCGAAAACCAGTATGGCGAGGAGGAGTCCGTGCCATGCGAGTTTGAATATCTTCTGGCTTTCCCGAATCTTGTTGGGAGTCAGGTCGGCCGAATAATAGCTCCTGGACTTCCCGACGGCCGCGCGCGTCGCGCTGGCAATAGGCACCGCATACTGGGCAATCAAATCCGCCCCACCGGCGGGAAGCTGGGAAACATCGACCCTGTGCAGCTGCAGGTAGTCCACTTCGGCGCCTACCAGAAGGGATGAGAGAAATCCCTTTATATCGAAATTCTTGCACTCGCCGCAAAGGATAACCTGATCGATCCTGGGCAGACTGAGGTTGTCCTGACCAAGCAGAATTCGGCTGTAGATCGTGTTCTGGACACTGAATGAATCGGCCCCCTCGCTTATGATGGGAGCGATATTGAACAGGTGTCTTCCTCGCATGAATATCAATCTGGTGTATTCGACACCGACATAGACTATCACCGTCACCTCGTCTTCTCTCAACGGGTAGTTGGTCTTGACAAGGTTTACGAGGGCGATATCACTGCTCTCCACGAATGCTATCTTCGGCATTCGTGATCCGAGAAACGGGCGGGCACTCATTACGAGATCAAGGACCGGGATCTCCTGTTCCCTGACCACGCCGACGAAGCTTGTCTCCGCCGTGCTGGAGAGCAATTGGACCTGCTCCTTCGTCACACCAGCGCGGGTCGCCTGCAGTTCATCTATGATCCTGGCTATGACCTTATCCGGCTTCTGTTTTCCCTGAATCTCTATCGGGTGATAAAAGACGTAGGGCTCCCCCACCGCCAATGCAAGAGATTTCTTCTTCTTATACCTGTCGAAGACTTCGGTGATAGCGGCGGTATTGTTTTCATTGGCCGGAGCTTCGGGTAAGGACGACTGCGTCAGGTCTATCGTCTCGGCACCGGATTCGAATCCGGCGGCGGCCGCAACCTGGGAGGTAATTTCCAATTTCTGAGCGAGCTTGGCGTTAAAGAGATCGAGAAGGATGATTTTCCGTCCGCGCCGGGCAACATGGGCGACCTTCAGGTCTACTCCGTCAACATACAGTCCTAAGGCATCGTTGGAAGCCATTTTGCACTCCTAGATTTTGGCTATATCATCTGCAGGAGTTGTTCCATCCTGCGTTTATTGTTTGCATAGTTTAAAGCGTTTTCCTTGGAAATCCTACGCTGCATGTAGAGCCGCTTGAGATCCTGTTCCATGGTAATCATACCCTGATCGGAGCTTTCGGAAATCATCTGGTAAATCTCGCTCGTGTTTTTGTTTTTGATCGCGGCCTTGACCGAAGGGCTTGCAACGAGCACTTCTTTCGCGAGCACGCGTTTTCCGTCGAGGCTGGGTATGAGTTTCTGGGAGATGACACAATGCAGGACGTCTGCAAGGCGCTGCCATACGCGTTCCTGCTCCGTCGCGGGCACCTCGGCAACAATCCTGTCGACGCTCTCCACAGCGGACGCGGTATGCAACGTTGAAAACACTTTATGGCCGCTGTCTGTAATTTCCAGGGCCGTCATGATAGTGTCGGAATCCCGCATCTCGGTTATCATTACAATGTCCGGGTCCTGCCTCAACGCCTCGATCGCACCTTCCTTGAAGGACAGCGTGTCTCTTCCGACTTCACGGTGACGCACGATACATTTATCGGAATTGTGGACATATTCGATAGGTGAGCCGATTATAACAATATCGGCGTTCACTGTGTGATTGTTCATGTCTATTATGGAATCAAGCGTCGAGCTTTTTCCTGACCCGGTAATACCGGTGACAAGTATTAGTCCCTCCTTTGTATGCGCAAGGCTCAGGACATTGAGGACATTCGGATGGAGGACCAGGTCGTTGACTGACCTCACCTGCTCGTTGACGGCGCGCATATTCAAGGCCACTTCTTCAAGGTCCATGTAAACGTCGGCACGAAAACGGGACACCCGTCCGCCCTCCGTATGCATGTAAGAGAAGTCCAGGTTGCGCCTGTCGTAGAAAAACTGCCTCTGTCTCTCCGATAGAATATTCTGGATCAGTATGCTGGACTCATCGGTGGCGAAGGTTCCCCACGAATCGTCCGGTTTTTTTGAGCCAAACACTCTGTACCAGATCTTCCCTGCGGCGCCGTAGCCGCCCATATCTATGTCGGATGCGCTATTGTCACGCATCTTGGAGAGGAAGCCGTTGAAGTAGTTTCGGATGTCAATCCGTTGATCATCCGGAAGGTTGGCCACCAGGTTACCGATGAATATATGCCGCTCAAGCCCACGGACGAGATCCGAGACCTGAGACGACAGCTGCTTCACCAAGCTTCTTACCGGCGAAGCATCATTTGCCCGAACAGCTTCCAATTAGCTCTCCTCTGCTAGTACCACAATCTCGCGACCCGGATCTGCGTGGCAAGGCGCGGTCAATCCTCGGTGGTGGTAGCGGCGACCTCTTCCATCGTCGTCACCCCTTCGAGTACCCGGTATATGCCAGCCCGGCGCAGGGTCCACATGCCATCTTTCACAGCCTGATTGCGGACGTCGTCTTCGTTAATGTTGTCTCCGGCGGTCATAATGATGTGCTTGATTTCGCGAGTGAAGTACAATGCCTCGTGTATGGCAGCTCTCCCTTTATAGCCTGTACCGCTGCATTTCTCACATCCGACCGCCTTGTATATAGTGTGTGTCTTAAGTTCATCTTCAGTAAATCCGAAACGTATATACGCTTCCTTGTCCACCTCATCCTTCGGCATGGGCTGCTTGCAGTTCGCGCAAAGGGTCCGAACGAGTCGCTGTGCCACGATGATATTCACCGCGCTCGAGAGAAGGAACGGCTCGATCCCCATTTTGTAAAGCCTGGCGACGGCGCTTGGCGCGTCGTTCGTGTGGAGAGTTGAAAATGTCAAGTGACCCGTATTCGCCAGCTTGACGGCGATCTCCGCAGTCTCTCTATCGCGGATTTCTCCGACAAGAACTATATCCGGATCATGCCTGAGGATGGATCGTATCGCCTGCTCGAAATTCATCTTAGGCCCGATTCTGAGCTGCCTCGCGCCATTGATAATGTATTCAACGGGGTCCTCGACGGTAAGCACGTTCACGGTGGAATCAATTACCTGGTACAGCGCGGCGACGAGTGTGGTCGATTTGCCGCTTCCGGTAGGGCCGGTTAATATGATCATACCCTGCGGCTTCTTAATGGCCTTGTAGAAGCTCTCACGCGCCGGGCCCTGCAATCCCAGCTTCTCCAGGTCGGTGATAACCTTCCTGTCATCGAGGACGCGGATGACAACGCTTTCAAACTTGTGCCTGAATTCGCTCGCCACCATCGGAAGGATCGAAACGCGGAAACGGATCCAGTGATCGTCTATCTTGCGCTGGATAAAAGCGTCCTGGCCGGCCTCGCGCTCGAAACGGTCGGCACCTTTTGACCGATCTTTGATAACGGCAGAGACTGCTTCAGGGAGCACGCCCTCCTGAGTATACCATAATCTCAAGTCGCCGTCTATCCGGAAATGGACGTCAGTCCTGCTCCCGTCTCTCGGCACGACGTGTACATCACTGGCTCCCCTTCGAACGGCCTCGACGAGCATTCCTTCGACCAGGTTGATAAGAACGCTCTTGTTTATTTCGGCTTCGAGCTGCTGCTCGTCTATTCCCTCTTCCTCGCCTGTAGTGATATCACCCAGCTCGTCCTGAGTGGAGCTCGTGAGCACTTTGAGAAATTCGTTTTCGGGAGGGAAGACTTTATCGATGAGCCCTTGAAGGTCTTTCAGCCTGACATACGCGACTTCATACCGCTTCGCGGCGAAACTTCTTGCGAGTCTCGGAATTTCTTTGTTGGTAGGATCGGCAGCGACTATAATGAGTTTATCAGGCCGTGCTTCATCGAACTTGAGGGGGAGCATTTTGGCACTGATAATCTCGTCTTTGAGATTATCCCCGGATTCCACAAGCTTCTTGACAAAGTCGATTCGTTCGGGGTCGATCACCTCGTCCGCGAGATAAATTTCACGGAACCCGTACAGGTTCGCGACTTCCCTGAAGACCAGGTCATGTTCGACGTTAAAATCAGAGACGAGTATTTGAGCGAGGGTGCGGCGGGTTTTGGAATCCTCCGCCTCCTTCTTCTTTATCGCGAGCTCAAGCGTCTCATAATCGATGATCCCCTTTTTGAGCAGCGTGTAGCCTAGCTTGTCGCTTATATCGATTTCTGGCATCGAGGTCCTCAACCGGCTCCCGGCACCGATGGGCTTATCAAAGCGGATTCAGACGAGACTATCGTGAGGGCGATCATCACAATCATGATGATCATCGAGACGATAACCTGAATGAAGTCGATTGCGTTTCTCAACTTATAGCCGGTTTCTTTCTCGTAGTAGTTGGCAAGCTGCAATGCCGTGTTGCGAACAGTACCGGTCTCGGCCCCGCTGTGAAATCTCGAAATCGCAGTCTCCGTAAAGACGTTACTCGCGGCAAGGGATTCCGTCAACCCCTTTCCCTGCGTGACCATCATTGGTATAGCGACGGATTTGATCTGGTGCTCCATGTACTTGTTCCCGCATGCTTCCGCGGCGAGTTTTATGACGTCGATATTTTCACCCGACCCGCTGTACATGGCGTAAAAAACCCTGCAGAATATCTCCACGCTCGTCTTATGGAGGAGGCTGCCGACCGCTGGTACCTTGATCA
>JAJYOS010000394.1 GCA_021796055.1 Bacteroidota bacterium | reverse complement strand
AATGGAATAACGGAATGGCGGATTACAAGAGCGTGTATGAGGCAGGGTTTTCCGGATTTGGAGCACATGAGGAATTGAAAGCGAACGGGATAGACTCGATCGCGGTCAACCCCGGGGACGTACCGACGGCGGCGAGCGAGAAGGCCGGGAAGACGAACAAGATAGACGCCAGGAAACTTGCCAGATCGCTGAGGAGCGGAGAGCTGCATGGGATATACGTGCGGCCCAGGAAGACAGATCGCTCGTAAGGATGCGCCAGAGCCTGGTAAGGAAACAAACGAGAGTAAAGAACCAGATAAAGTCGTTCCTGCTCTTTTACGGAGTTAAGCTGCCGGATGATATCGGAGAGAAACATTGGTCGAAGCTGTTCATTACCTGGATTGAAGAACAAGCCGGCAGAGAAGGGTCCGGCAGTTACAGCCTCAATGTTTTGCTCGAGAAGTTGAAGAATCTTCGGAAGATGATACTGGAAGTGACGGGGAAGATAAAGGCATTGTCCGAAGTAGACCGGTACAGAGAGGATGTAGTAGACATAGTAAGCATCCCCGGGTTTAGCACGATATCCGCGATGATGATAATGACGGAGATTATCGATATAAGCAGATTCAAGAAGCTAGATGACTTCAGGAGCTACTTCAGAATCGTGCCTGGAGAACATTCGACAGGAGAAGAAGAGACAACGACGGGCCTGACCCGAATAAGGAACAAGGTGCTCAGAACAGTAATAATAGAGGCGGCCTGGGTAGCAGTGCGAAAAGATCCGGCACTCATGATGGCATTTGCCAAGCTGAACAAGAGGATGAAGAAGAACGAGGCGATAATAAGGATCGCCAAGAAGATGGTCAACCGGCTCTGGTATGTACTCAAGAACAAGGAACCATATCAGATAGGTGTTGTCGAATAGAAATACTTTAACAACTCTCGATGGCGTTGACATGATAAGTAACAGGTGGGGATAGCGCTGCAATAATCCTGCAGCTCCTTTTGCAAAAGTGAAAGGATGTCTGCTTTTATTAGACTGCGCCCCCACCCATGTATTGGTGACAAAGATGATGCGGCTCTCGGACAAACGCATGACGAGATGTCTGCTTATAAGAGAATGCTTACATAGATACTCTGCATCGAGACAAGATTGAAGAAAGGAAAGCTTAAACCGCCACGGTTGAGGCGTTGACTTTTTACATAATGGATTGTTGGGTTATTGAAGTGACGGAGCGGGACACGGGACGAATGGATATCCTCCGGATGGCCGCGGAAGGTTGAGATTAAGGACATAGGTTGAGAAAGCATAGAGCGAGCAACACGGCGAAAATGGTGGCCTACCAAAGGGCTTTGGGAAATCTCATACCGGCGGTCCCGGGATTTGTAGATCCGGTCGCGGAAGAGTTTTTGCCGGAAAAGTGGAAGAAGAGAGTGGAAAAAGTCAGGGACCGGATTCCGGCTTCCCCATTCCCTTTCTGGTTTCGCGGGATGGGAATATTCAATCAGTTCCGGACCGTTGTCCTGGATAAGGCAATCGGTTCAGCACTTCCCTTTCAGCAGCTCGTGATCTTGGGCGCGGGACTCGACGGGCGCGCGTGGCGCTTGCCGGGTCTTGAGAATACGGTGGTATTTGAAGTCGATCACCCTGCCACACAATTGCTCAAACGGCAGCAAGCAACACTCCAGAGCCTGAAAGCGAAGGATATACGTTTCGTCGGCATCGACTTCACCGTTGATCATATCGTGGCAAAGCTCGACGAGTCAGGATTCAATCGGAACGCGAAAACCTTCTGGCTTTGGGAAGGGGGAACCATGTACCTCAAACCGAAAGAAGTAGCGGCGACATTTTCTTCGATTGCTGAGCTCTCGGGCCGTCATAGCAGTGTGGCGTTCACATACATGGGAAAGAAGGCTGGGAAAGTTCCAGGCAGCTTGTTTCTTCGGCTTATCGGCGAACCCATTCGCTCAGGATTCAGTCGCGATGAGCTTGTACGCTTGGCTCTCGACTCAGGCTGGGATCTGACCGAAGACAGCGGCATCAAAGACTGGATTCGCGGCCTGAGTCCCGGCATGGATTTGACCGAACGCAAGGTCGGGATGCAGTGGTACGAACGTATCGCGGTCGCGGTCAAGTGTTGATAGTGAGATGATGCCGGGATGGCTCGAATGATTGAGCCAGGAGATCGCGGAACACTGAAGGTAAATCTCAATGGATGTCCAATTAGCACTTTGCCAATCGACTATATAATGTATGAAACCGCAAATGAGGAAGCAGGCAAGACCGAAGGACACGAACTATGATGAAGTTCTTTAGCCGGTTCCAGGATCTGGGAATCGAATGTGAGAAGGCGAAGTATTACGACAGGCTGACTCGTGAGCACCGTATGGACGAGATGAAGGAACAGGCAGCAGAAGTTGCAAAGCATGTGAAAGACGGAGACTCCATACTCGATATTGCGCCTGGAGCAGGCTATCTCTCCATAGAAATTTCCAGACTTGGAAAGTATAAGATCACCGGAATGGACATAAGCAAAGAGCTCGTCGAGATATTCAAAAGAAACGCCGAAGAGGCGAGCGCAAATATTAGTTTTGAGCAAGGGAATGTCTCCAAAATGCCCTTCCAAGCCGATGCATTCGGTTTCATCGTCTGTGTCCTGGCGATCAAGAATTTCAAAGAGCCGGTCAGAGCTCTGGAAGAGATGTACAGGGTGTTAAGATCCGACGGCACGGCTTTGATCATGGACTTAAACAGAAAAGCATCGATGAGAGCCATTAAGAAAGTTGCAGAGAACATGGGATTGAAAGGGATGGCCGCTTACATCGCCGGAGCTATTCAAAGGAGCGGATCGTACAGCAGGAGAGAATTTGAAGATTTGATATCTCGAACAAGCTTCCACAGATACGAGATCAGAGACAGCGTGATGGGCTTCTCCATTTACTTGTCGAAATAACCGACCGAGTCACTTAAGAAGGCTAAGATCAGCGATGATGAAATTCATGAGACGTTCCGGCAACCTGGGAATAAACGGCGTCGCGGCCCGGTGGTACGACGGCAACTCCCGCAAGCACCGGATCGGCGAGATGAGAGAATACGCGGAAGAAGTCGCCGGCCACATAGTTGACAGCCGTATCGAAACTCGCGGAGTCGCTCTCTCAATTTACCTGAAGAAGAGTGCGGCAACAATTTTACAAGTTTGATAGCTAAAGGCGACAATATCTTTACCCTTCATTCGTCTTAATCAGAGGGTCATTGATTTGCCCGGTAAGTCAGAACATGCTTTTAAGAGAATCACAGATTCACAATTGAACCGATATCAGGAGAAACTAAATGCAAAGCTTGCTAGAACACGATAGCGTAGATGAGCATCTGAAGGATCTGTTTATCTTCCGCACAAACATAAACAGCAGGCACAACTACGCGATAGTCGAAGGCTCCCTGCTTCAGCGTCGCGGAGTACGTGTTTGCACCATCGACCTGGAGGACTGCGACAAGGTTCTTCGGGTCGAATGCGAGAACATTCCCAAAAGCATGATAGTTGAAGAAGTGGAGAAACTAGGATTTCTGTGCGAGGAGTTGGCCGACTAGCTCCGAGCAGAGCGCAAAAAGCGATTCTCGGTATGATACTGATTATTCAACAGAAGTGTGAATGTGACGTGCGCGCCTCCTGGAATCATTCATGAGGGAATCGTGAGAGCCGGATGCACCTACCCCTTTCCGCAGGAAGCCCATTCTTGGTTAGTCAGCATTTAAGTACCCGCCGCAGCTATCAAGGTTGCTGTCGCGTATATTGACAGGAAAGATTTGCTGTGAGAGAACCTAAATCATGGAATTTGTGTCTAATATATTAATACAACGCAGAAGGAGCACGATTTGGACGTAATTCAAGCGAACGATAACATTATCACGGTATCAAGCTTGGCCAAAAAGTTCGACGACTTCACCGCCGTCGACGGAATTTCATTTGAAGTCAAGAAGGGCGAGATCTTTGCCTTTCTCGGTCCGAACGGGGCGGGAAAGTCGACTACGATTAAGATGTTGACTACTCTTCTCCATCCGACGAGCGGGCAGATTATTTTGAACGGGTTTAACCCATCGCGCGACAAGGATGGCGTCAGAAAATCACTCGGAATTGTTTTCCAGGATCCGAGTCTCGACGACGACCTCACGGCATTCGAGAACATGCAGTTCCACGCGATCTGCTATAAGGTGCCGTCGAATATCAGGTCTTCGAGAATAGAGGAACTCCTGAAATTCGTGGAGCTCTGGGACCGGAAGGGCGACCTTGTGAAAACATTCTCCGGCGGCATGAAGCGAAGGCTTGAGATCGCGAGAGGACTTCTCCACCATCCCAGGGTCCTTTTCCTTGACGAACCGACTCTCGGTCTCGATCCCCAGACCAGGAACCATATGTGGAGTTACGTGAAAGACATCAACAAGAAGGAAGGGATGACCGTATTCTTCACGACACACTACATGGAAGAAGCCGACAGGGTTGCCGAGCGGATCGCGGTCATAGATCACGGAAAAATCATCGCGATGGGCACGGGGGACGAATTAAAGAAACAAACGAACTCCGAGACACTTGAAGACGCATTTCTAAGTCTCACCGGACACAAGATCCGCGAGGAAGAGGCGACCGGACTCGACAGGATGAGAAGAATGGGACAAATGTGGAGAGGAAAACGAAGATAGCTGAAGCCTGGAAGAATGGAAGAATGGATTATTGGATGATTGGATTTATGGAAGGCATAATGAAAAAGGTGGCGGGGGTTTCCTGCCTCAGCAATCCCGTCTCCCGCATCCAGTCTCCGGTCTCCGGCTTGCGTCCTCCGTTTTCCTTATCCTTGTTCCGTGCTCCATGCGCCATTCTCTTTGCATTTAACCGACAACAAACAGAACTAATAAATAGCCGGAAAGGGTGGCAAAAGAATTGAACGTAATTTACATAATGTGGTTAAGGCAGCTTAAGAAGTATTTCAGATCGAAGTCGAGGATCATAGGCTCGTTGGGTCAGCCGCTCCTCTTCCTTCTCGCGTTCGGATTTGGATTTGGCGCGATATTCAAGAAGGCAGGCGCCGGGAACTATATACAATTCCTCGCGCCGGGTATCATAATAATGAGCGTCCTCTTCACCGGCATTTTTTCAGGCATCGACCTGATATGGGACAGACAGTTCGGCTTCCTGAAAGAAACCATGGTAGCGCCGGTGTCGCGTCTTCAGATAATGCTCGGCAAGACGCTCGGCGGCGCGACTGTAGCGGCGTTACAGGGGGTAATCGTCTTCGTTCTCACGCTCATCGTCGGCTTCAGGCCGCACGATCTCATACTTCTCCCTGTCGGAGCGGTAGTAGTTTTCCTGGTCGCGCTTCTCTTCACGTCGCTCGGCATCGCACTCGCATCTACGATGGAAGATATGCAGGGCTTTCAACTCATCATGAACTTCTTAGTAATGCCGATTTTCTTCCTTTCGGGCGCGCTCTTCCCACTTGAAGGACTTCCGAAAGTAATGGACGTGATCGCCGCCCTCGATCCGCTGAGTTATGGCGTCGACGGGCTAAGGTTCGCCTTCATAGGAGCGCAATCAGTATTCGGATTTGGCACCGACATGCTCGTCCTGGTGATCCTAACCGCCGTACTCCTCGGACTCGGAAGCAGATTGTTCGAGCGGATACAAGCGTGAGCGAAGCAACAATGCCGTGATGCGTTAGCGGATCAATGGATATATGCCAAATCTGAAAGATGTGAACAACTTAGTGATGGGTGCATGGCTGGTACTGGTTCTCTTTTGGTTCTTCTCCGCCGCGAACGTGAAAAGGGACGTCAGGAAGTCATCCGGAATGCGCGGTCGATCCTTGACTCTCGTCCGATTAATACTCGCACTGGCGCTCACTTACATGTTCCCGGCAGTGACGACAAAGATATTCGGCCATTCAAGGACGGCGCCGCGGGATGTGGCGATGCGAACAGCGGGGTTGGTGCTCGTGCTGGGAGGGATCGCGTTGGCCATCTGGGCAAGGAGTCATCTTGGAAAGAACTGGAGTTCCCACCCCGCACTCAAAGAGAATCATGAACTTATCACAACCGGCCCATACAGTACCATCCGTCACCCGATTTACACAGGTATGTTAACGGCTTTCATCGGATCGGTTTTCGCTACCATGGCCCCATTCTGGGTTTATCTCTTAGTCTTGATGGCGATTACATTCGTTTACCGGGTGCATGTCGAAGAGGGGATAATGATTCGGAATTTTCCTGATACATATCCAAATTACAAATTGAGGACGAAAGCGCCAATTCCATTTCTCTGGTAACCAAGAATACTGACGGCAAAAGCTGCCGCTCCTTTTCCCCACCTCTCCCGACCTCACACCGCGAACATATGTAATCCTAACTGATAGTTGTTATCTTTTGTTAACGACTCGTGAAACACATGGAGCACTATTGGAACCAAAATGGCTGGAGTGGGCGAAAAGCC
>JAJYOS010000393.1 GCA_021796055.1 Bacteroidota bacterium | reverse complement strand
TCTAAATCCGGCCGGTCGTTCCGGGGCGGCACTTACATCAGCACGTACATCGCCGATTTCATGAGAGACGAATCCCGGATTGGCAAGGCATTCCGTGAACTGCTCGCCGACCCTCGCATCGATCCGAACGGATGCTGCCTCGAGATGTATGTTAATGGAAAAGATGTCAGATGCATGGTGAGGCTTGACCCGAAAGAAGCAGACAATGAAACGGAGGCTTTGTGAGAAAACTCGTCTTGGCGAACAACATTTCTCTCGATGGCTTCGCCGACCACACGATTGCTATGGCCGATGATGAACTCCACGACTTCTTCAGCGGACTGCTCGACGAAACCGGTATTGAGTTGTTCGGCCGTGTAACTTACCAGATGATGGAAACCTTTTGGCCTCATGCGCACGAGGACCCTGCAGCTTCGAAGAGCGTTCTGGATTTCGCGGACAAATTCAACGCGATACCCAAGATTGTATTCTCCGGCACGCTCGAGAACGCCGAATGGAAGAATACGACACTTGTCAGGAGCAACGCGCTGGAACATGTCGCCGGGCTAAAAGAAATAAAAGGGAAGAACCTGTATGTCGGCGGAATAAAACTGGCCGGCTCGTTGATGAGGCATGGTCTTGTCGACGAGTACTGGCTCGTGGTCCACCCTGTAATCGCGGGGAAAGGACGACCGCTCTTCGAGAACGTAAAAACAAAGATGAATCTGAAGCTGGTTGGGACTGTGAAGCTGAATTCGGGCGTGGTCGCATTGCACTACATGAGCGGCAGCGGAGGGAATAATTCATGAGGACGTTATATGTGTTCAATCTGATCACCCTCGACGGGTACTTCGAGGGAGCGAACCATGATATAAGCTGGCATAATGTGGATGATGAATTCCGCGAGTTTGCCGTCGAGCAGCTCAATGAGACGAGTACGCTGCTTTTCGGAAGGTTGACTTATGAGTTGATGGCATCTTTCTGGCCAACGCCGGACGCGATAAAGAATGATCCGATTGTTGCGGCTCAGATGAACTCGACTGAGAAGGTTGCCTTTTCCGGAACGATGGCAAAAACCGGATGGAACAACACTAGACTGGTCAAAGAAAATGCCGAGCTAGAAATTTCTAAAATGAAGAAAGAGGATGGGGGAAACATCGGTATATTGGGCAGCGGGAAACTCGTGGCGAGCCTCGCTCGTACGGGCCTGATAGATGAGTATAGATTCATGGTGAATCCCGTCGCTATCGGCCGTGGAACGTCAATGTTTGATGGAATGAATGAAAGAATGAAACTCAACCTGATCGACGTCAGAAAATTCAAGTCAGGAAACGTATTGCTTTGCTATTCGCCCGGAACGACCGGCCGGATTTAGAAGCATCTCGACCAAAGGAAAAATGTGACATTAGCGATGAATCTGGAGGTAACATGAGTCGCAGATTGCCGGATAAGCCGCGTAAGGAATTCAGGCCCGTCGGTCCTGATCAGGCAGTATTGAATCTTCTGTCTCAAAGCAGCGCGGATCTTAAACGGAAAAGACCGACAACTTTCTGGCTGTACTTTCCTACCAGAAAAGGAGCGAAAGGTGCCGGAAAGAAGCTTGCGGAGCTTGGTTTTTCATGTGAGTGCGAGAAATCCGCCGGTTCAAAGAAATGGCTCTGTCTCGCTTCAAGGGATGTCGTTCCGCGAATCGGAGAGATCCTTTCAATACGCAGGACGATGGATCGAATCGCAGCCGAGTTTGGTGGAATGTACGACGGCTGGGAGACTGGAATGAGCGATGAGGACGCGAAAGGACTTCCGGGTGTCGAGTGGGCCTTTTCGAAAACTCTTCATAAAGATATCAGGAGCAAGAAAAACCCGACCGCTGCGGTCAACGCGTGAATTGCTGGCAGCCATTTTGGGAACGGTTGATTCCTCCTGCCTAGAATGAAAAGTCTGACTCCGAGGAGCGCCGCGATGATTATTATAGACATGCCGGCTATTTGTGGAATCGAGCCGTGAAGTACAACCGATATTATAACCAGCAGGAGTGCTAAGATGCCGATGACGCCGTGGATCCTGGCTAAAGTGTGAGGCGTCTTGCCGTCCATAAGAAAAAGCGTTAGTAATATGATTCCAACAAGAATGGCGATTGCGAACAGAGCGATTGCGGTCGACAACATTTCTACTTATTCCTTATCTGTGTTTCTGTTCCCCGGAGTATGAAGCCAACCGGCGAAGCCGCCGATTCAACCGATATGAAGTTCCGTCGTTTCGGCATGCACTTTCATAATATTTCAAGCGAGTCTCAGCACGCCTTTCCAATATTAACGGGCTTCACTACCTTTCGAGTTCCTCAAGTAATCTGGGGACGGTCACCATCCGCGCGCTAGCTAACTCAGATGAAGATCACCGCCTATCTTACTGTATACGAGAAGGTCAGGATGACGTACCTTGTCAGAACCTCATTGTTTGAGTCGTCGATGTAAGTATCGGTAACGATGCGATTCACGCTCTTATTTTGGCCCAGGATATCGTTGACAGAAAGCTGAAGTTCTCCACTTCCGTTTGAGAAGAACTTCTTCCCAATACTAATATTCCATAAAACGATATTCTGGTTGTAGCCGGCAGCCAGTCCGCTCGTCATGAGGTTGCTTACCTGATTGTCCAGGAAAATACGGAGCGGAAATTCCCAGAACCATTTTAGCGACGCGGTGTGGGAATAGTAGTCGTTGTTCCCGCCAGGTAGAAGCGTGTTCCCGGCGAAATTGTAGTTGCCCATATATGAGATAGTGAAATCTAAGTCCCTGCTTATGTCGCTTCCTATGACAAATCCCGCGCTTGGTCCGATGGTGTTGGCGGCGCTGCTGATGCCGTTCAGCATGCCAGGCGCGCGAGTGTATGTGACCCCCGCGCTGAGATTCAGCACGCTGCTGATAAGATCGAAAGGCAAGCCGTAACTGAAGAAGGACCTGATGTTCCTATAATCGTTCAGGTTAACTGGGAAGGCAAGCTGCGCTCCCTTGGGAACAGAAATCCCGTTTGAGATAACCGTATCGCGTGTCGGAACCAGGTATGCATTTCCGATATAGTTATTAGTGTAATTCGCCATGAGGAAGAGCGACATGCTCTGGGCCTGTCTGGGACTTGTGAGATTGTATCGCGCCATCAGCCTGTATGTGGTTGACTGATCGAGGTTCGGATTGCCAGTCGAAAGGAGAAGCGGATTTGAATTGTCCACTGCCGGTTGGAGTTGCGTCACGGCTGGCGCAGTGGTGTAACTCCTGAAAAAGACCCGAAGGAATCTTCCCGTGAACGACCTGTACATAAACATCGCGCTGGGGAGCAAAGCCCCGAATTTCCTGTTGATGTTCATGTTCGAGGTCGTGGAGTCGTTTCCCTGTAGTTCGGCGAACTGATACGCGATGTTAGCCATCAGGTTCATGCCGTAAGCGTGTATCCTGTACCCGATTCCGGCCTGCTGCGTTATGTAGTTGTCCGCGTATACGTTTGATAGCGGGAGATCGAGGCTGGTGTATCCGCCGGTAATTGGATCGAAGTTATATGTGTTTTTGCTCGCGGTATTTCTCGTGAACGACGGATTGTACGTTAGCTCCATCATCGCATTGACATCTGTAGGTTCGGTGTAAACTAGATTGGCGCTTATAGTTTCCACGTTTGAAAGATAGCCTGACTGCTGTGCGGTACTGTCGTTCACTCCCTGCATGAGTGAGTTCGAAGAGGGCTGAGTAGAGTAAACATCGGAGCTGAACAGGTTCCCGTTGGTGATCTTGCGATTCGCGCCGACACCCAAATCCAACGATATCGTGCGTCCCGGCAGATCGAACCTGTGCCTGAGAATCACATGCGTCGTCAGGTTATATCCGTTGTTGGCCGCATTCGTATTCGCCAACGATTGAGATATGGTGGAATAGTCTGTCGATGTCGCGTTGACCAGATTATTCGCATTGTTAGACTGGAAGTATAGAACAGGGAGAATGATTAGGCCGTTCGATTCGTCAGGCCAGTAATCTATTCGGGCGTTAATCCTGTTGTTGTAATTCCGGCTTGCCGCGTTGCTGTTCTGATCATAAAGACTTGTCGAGTCTCCGCCTAGCAAGTAAAGACGGTGATCGGTCTGGATATTTTGATTATTAACCTGGTTGAAGAAGTAGCTACCCTGCGCGAAAAGGCCCTTGGCAAGACTGTCGGAGGCGTTCAGGCCGATCATGCTTGTTGTGTTTATTCCTTGTTGCTGCCCTACCAGCTGGTTGTTCGGGTTCACAGAGCCTAATGCGCCGAATGGAGCCGCGCGTCCGGGTCCCCTCCCACCGCCTGGACCCATCCCCGGCATGAACACGCGGTTGTTTGTCGATATAACGCCGAGAATATCCTGCGTCGAGAAGTCCTGCTGGTTGACGTTGTTGGATGAACCTATTAGAGAGAGTCTCCTGCTCCCTTCGAAGAGGTTCATGTTTCCGGAGGCGTCATATCGGTGGTTCTCGCCGTAACCTCCCGCGATTTTGCCGAAGTCCACTCTCCTCCTGCGCCATCGTGTAATTACGTTTATAGTCTTGGTGTCGTTTCCGTCATCGAAACCCGTGAACCGGGCTTGATCGCTTTGCTGATCGTAAACCTGAATCTTTTCAATTGCTGACGCGGGGATATTCCGCAGCGCGATCGTCGGATCGTTTCCGAAATATGGCTGGCCGTCGATCAATACCTGCTGGACTTGCTCGCCGCCGACGGTGACAGTTCCGTTGCTGACGATCATGCCGGGCATTTTTGAAAGAAGGTCTTCCATTGTTGCGTCGCGGTTGACTTTCACGGACTTGGCAGAGTACTCTGTCGTGTCTCCAACCTGCACGGCAGGTGGAATTCTTCCTTCTACCGTTACCCCGCGAATCGGGATCGGTTCATCGGACATGACGAGCAAGCCAAGGTCTAATAATTCTTCCTTGTAAGTGATCCTGAAAGCGAGTGTCTTCTTTCCGACTGCTGTGGCTTCGAACAAGTAATCATGCTGAGGGATATTCTTAAAGATGAAATCGCCGTCAAGGTTGGTCGGTTCTATGAAAGCACGCGAACTATCGTCCGGGTCGGTCAAGCGGACGATGACCCCAGGGAGAGGAGCCCGGCTTTCGTCGAGAATTCTCCCCTTGATCGAATATCCCTGGGCGAAAGCGGTCGAGGATAATACCGCGATGCATGCCCAGGCAAGCCGTATGGTTCTCAATTGTCGCCCTTTCAAATCATCGTGTTTGATAAAGGAAGTATCCCCATGGTTTAAAGAGTTCCGTCCTTTTTATTCTTTCCCACCGTCTTATTATCTTGACTAAAAATTTTAATGGAGCCTCCTTCAGATAGAAACGACGCATACGCTTCTTTGCGAGTCAAAGACTTCCGAAGTTTCGTAACAGCCTACTTCTTCCTAACATTCGCGCTTCAAATGCAATCTGTCGTCGTTGGATGGCAGGTCTATCAGCTCACGCACGACGCTCTCTCTTTAGGGCTTATCGGATTCGTTGAAGTTGCCCCTTTCCTTACCATCGTTCTCTTCACCGGCCATGTCGCCGATGTGTTCAGCCGCAAGAAGATAATCGTCGTCTCGACTCTGGTGTATGTTCTCGCAGGCATTGCGCTATTGCTACTCTCGACGGTGTTCGGGAAAGTGCTTCTCAGTCATGGACCTTTCGCGATTTATCTGGTGATATTCATAACAGGAATCGCACGAGGTTTCATGTCCCCCGCCATACTTGCTCTCATGCCGCAGCTCGTGCCGAGAGAAATGTTCGGGAATGCCTCGACCTGGAATAGCCTTACTTGGCAGGTGGGGGAAGTTACCGGGCCGGCCGCGGGCGGTCTGATTTACGGCTTCTCCGGCGCAGGGAGCGCGTATGCCACTGTCGTCATCGTCAGCATAGTCGCCTTTATTGCTTACCTCATGGTTTCGGATAAACCTCTTCCAAAGCGCAACCAGGAGTTGTCGATCAAGGAAAGTCTGAGCGAGGGGGTGAAATTTGTATTCAATCACGAAATCATACTAAGCGCTGTAACCCTCGACATGTTTGCCGTCTTTTTTGGCGGGGCTGTAGCAGTCCTTCCGATATTCGCCGACAGGATCCTTCAAGCGGGCCCGGAAGGCCTTGGGATTCTCCGCGCGGCCCCGGCAGTAGGAGCGATCGTCATGTCGATTATTCAGGCGCATCGGCCGTTTCTCGACAGGGCAGGGCGAAGCCTCATCATAAGCGTTTTCGGATTCGGGGTGTCGATCATCGTGTTCGCGCTATCGAGAAACATGTTGCTTTCGCTCGGCGCGCTCTTCGCAAATGGATTATGCGATAATGTCAGTGTCGTCCTCCGTACAGCGATAATACAGCTGCACACTCCGGACGAACTTCGCGGACGGGTGTCCGCAGTGAATGGGATTTTTACAGGCGCTTCGGACGGCCTCGGGTCGTTTGAATCTGGATTTGCCGCCAGGCTGCTTGGACTTA
>JAJYOS010000392.1 GCA_021796055.1 Bacteroidota bacterium | reverse complement strand
GGCGGCGGGAGCGTATTCTTTGATTCGAAAAACATTTTTCAGGTGGAAAGCTATCTCCATTACCAGGGGGTGAAGCTCGTGGAGCGATTCGATGCCAACACATACATTTACATCACGAGGGCAATGGACCTGCACGATGTCGCTCGTGACCGCGGTAAACTCGGTGAAGTGCTGTCCTCCGTGAAGGCCGAAACGCTCTGCATCGGAGTGAGCTCGGATGTCCTCTACCCGGCGGGAGAACAGCGCGGGCTTGCGGAATTGATCCCGGATGCGCGGTATGCTGAAATCCAGTCAATCCACGGGCACGACGCCTTCCTCATCGAATTTGAACAAATGAATCGCCTCCTCACGGAATTTCTTGACCGGAGGTGAGTCACGATATCCCTTTGAAGTTCAAATCGTCGGACGGGGGGTGGAATTACCGGTCTCCGACGTGATTTCTCTTCCGATCCGTTACCCATCGTTGCAAGTTTTCCTCCATTTAGTTAAAATATTCTGCGATATTTGTTTGAATAATGCACATCCTTCTGGTAGACGACGACCCTGAAAACAGCATTGCCCTTGCCGATATACTGAAGAGCGAAGGGCATTCTGTTGAAACCGCTTCCGATGGGTATGAAGCACTCGACGTAATCCACTCCGGCAAATTCGACGCGATCATCTCAGATGCGTTGATGCCGCGTATGGACGGGTTTGTTTTGTGCCGAACGATCAAGTCCGATGAGGCTTACAAGAGTCTGCCGTTCATTCTCATGACGGGGGAATATACAGAGAAGGCTGACGAAGAATTCGCCATCAGTGTAGGGGTCACCAGGGTTCTTCGGAAGGACGGGGATGCGGACGAGCTTCTTCGTATTCTCCGCGGCTTCGGGAAGAGCCGTCCGGGCCCGGAAAAAGCGCCCGTGCGCCCCTCTGAGCTTGATGAGGCAGAATACCTGAAGGGGTACAGCTCTGCGCTGTTTCGCAGGCTCGAATCCAAAATGGCGGAGCTGCAGATTGTCAACAAGAAGCTGCTGGAAAGAAACATTCAACTGGAGCATGAGCGCAGGAAGTACAGGCAGTTATTCGCTTCTGCCAACGACGGGATACTGATAATTAACCAGGTCACAAACGAAGTGGTCGAGTCGAACATACATGCGAGGAAGATTCTCAAATTGACCGACAAGGCTGTCCTGCAGAAGAAGATCAGCGAGCTGAAGCCTTTCGGTGAGCTGCTCGTCGGGAAGATTTCGCGCGGAGAGTCGGTTCAATTCGAAAGCTCCTACGATTGCGGCAGTTCAAAGATTATACTTGACATCAGCGGCGCACCGGTCGGGACAGAAGATAATTTATATCTCATTATTATCAGGAACGTGACGAGACGCAAGGAGTGGCTTGAGCGCTTCATAGCTCTCGACAAGCTGCGCGCGCTCGGCCGACTTTCATACGGGCTTGTTCATGAAATCAGGAATCCGCTTAACGTGGTCTCGGTAAACCTTCAATATCTTGACCGCACCATGAAAGAAGAAGCCGTCGAGAGGAAGTTCACGAAGCCGGCACTTGACGGTGTTAATGCGATCGAGAAAGTAATCAGGGAAACGATGAACTTCGCTCAGCCGCAGACTCCGGCAAAATCGCAGATCAGACTCGGCGGCCTGCTCAACGAGATAGCAGGGCTGGCCAAGACCTCGCTCCAGAAGTCGAAAATCAACCTCTCAATCGAGAGAGGCGAGACGAACGACACGATTTTCGCGGACAAGTCCCAGGTTCTTCACGGCCTGCTCAACATCGTCGAAAACGCTATCGAGGCCATGCCGAGTGGCGGCAAGCTGCTTCTCAGGCTCGAAGACTCGGGCACAGGTGAGGAAATTGTTCTGCGCATCATCGACACGGGTATCGGCATGGACGAAGACGTCGCGAAACTGGCGATCGAGCCTTTTTTCACCACGAAAGAAGGGGCGACCGGGATGGGGCTTTCGGTCTCGAACCGCCTGTTCGAACTCAACGACGCATCGCTCGGATACGAAACAAGGGCCGGGGGCGGCACGACCGTTACGATCCGTTTTCAGCGGGCGAGGTAGGTATGAGCAGCAAACTGCTGATCGTCGACGACGATGAGTTGCTGAACAATTCTCTGAACGCTGTCCTCACGAGAAGCGGATACGAGGTTGTCTCGGTCATCAAGGGCGAAGAGGCAATTCAACAGATCCAGGATTTTCAGCCCGATATCGTTCTTCTCGATCTCTACCTCGGCTCGATTACGGGACTCGATATTCTCCAGAAACTTCGCGCCGAGAAGAACGAAACCCCTGTGATACTGATTACGGCCTTCTCGGACGTGAGCAGCGCAGTCCGCGCGATAAAGCTGGGCGCGGAAGATTTTGTGCTGAAGCCGCTGGACCTCGAGCAGCTGGAAATACTGGTAGACAAAACGCTCAACCGCAAGAACCTGGAGCGGAAATACGAACTTCTGAAAGATGAAATGCAGCAGAAGTTCGGCCCATACGCGATCGTGGGGAAAAGCGAGAACCTTAAGAAAGTCGTGCACACCGCCGAGAAGCTGGCCCACGCAGATACGACCGTACTCATCATCGGAGAGAGCGGATCAGGTAAAGAGCTCATCGCACGGCTCATACACGAGAAGAGCGAGAGGTCGGACGGGCCGTTCATATCGATAAACTGCGGTGCAATCCCGAAGGAGCTCGCGGAGAGCGAGCTGTTCGGATATGAAAAGGGGGCATTCACCGGCGCGATGGACAAGATGAGACAGGGAAAATTCGAGCTCGCGAACCGCGGCACCATCCTGCTCGATGAGGTCGGTGAACTGACACAGGAGCTGCAGGTGAAGCTCCTCAGAGTATTGGAGATGAAAAGATTTTTCAGGCTCGGCGGTTCGAAGGAAATTACCGTCGACGTAAGAATCATTGCGGCAACTAACAAGAATTTGAAAGCGGCGGTTGAGAAAGGGGCATTCAGGGAGGACCTCTTCTACCGCCTGAACATTGCACAGCTTCAAGTGCCTTCGCTCAGAGATAGAGTGGAGGACATTGCGCTTCTCGCAAACACTTTTCTGGATGAATTCAACAGGAAATTCGCGAAATCGATAAAAGGCTTCACTCCGGACGCCGTCAAGGCACTGGAAAAATATTCCTGGCCCGGCAACGTGCGCGAGCTGAAGAACGCCGTCGAACGCATTGCCCTTCTCGAGACGGATACCGTCGTGAAGCCGGAGCATCTCGCGTTTCTCAGCTATCATCCCGGATTCAGTTCGAACAAGATGCTTGAAAATAATGCGGTCGTCGCCGTGCCCAGCCACGGTATCAAGATGGACGAGATAATGCGCGCGGCGATAGTTCAGACTCTGGACATTACCTCCGGCAATCAGTTACAAGCCGCCAAGATTCTCGGATTGACAAGATCCCGCCTCCGGTATCGGATCCAGCAACTGAAGATCAAATACGAGCCAAAGAAGGAAGCGTCCGAAGGGGCGCAGGGATGATTTCAGGCTCGGTCAGGGTGCGCTTCGCACCGAGCCCTACGGGGTTTCTTCACGTGGGTGGACTCAGGACGGCGCTTTTCAATTTCCTGTTCGCGCGGAACACGGGCGGCAGATTCATCCTGCGAATCGAAGACACCGATCGCGCACGCTACGTCGAAGGTGCGGTAGAGAATCTAATCAACACGCTGCATTGGGCCGGTCTTGATTACGATGAAGGTCCTTTAGTCGGCGGGGATTTCGGTCCGTACGTTCAGAGTGAAAGGATCGGAATCTACAAACAACATGTCGATCTCTTGCTTGAAAAAGGAACCGCCTACCGGTGCTTCTGCACTCCCGATAGACTCGAGGCGATGCGGAAGGAGCAGGAGAAAAATAAGCTCCAGCCTAAATACGACCGCACCTGCCTGCGTCTTTCAGCTAAAGAGCTTGCGGATAATATCTCCGCGGGCAAGCCGTTCGTTGTGAGGATGAAGGTACCTGACGACATATCGGTGAAATTCTCCGACATCATACGCGGGGATGTCGAGTTTTTAAGCGAGCGGGTCGACGATCAGGTCCTTCTGAAATCAGACGGATTCCCGACGTACCATCTTGCGAACGTTGTCGACGACCACCTCATGAAGATTTCTCACGTGATCCGCGGCGAAGAATGGCTCTCGAGCACCCCAAAACACGTCTTGCTGTACAAAGCTTTCGGGTGGGAGTTGCCGGAATTCGCTCATCTGCCGCTGCTCCTGAACCCTGACAGATCGAAACTGAGCAAGCGCCAGGGCGATGTCGCGGTCGAGGATTACCGCGACAAAGGTTACCTGAAGGAGGCGCTCGTCAATTTTGTCGCGCTCCTCGGCTGGAATCCCGGCGACGAGCGGGAGATATTTTCGCTCGCCGAACTGGAAAAGGAATTCTCGCTCGAAAAGGTCAACAAGTCGGGCGCCGTCTTCAACGTGGAGAAACTGAACTGGCTGAACTTCCAGCATTTGCGTCGGCAGACCGACGGAGAGGTCCTTTCGATGTTGAAGGCGCATCTCTCCAAGATGTCGATAGATCCCTCGAAGTTTCCGGACAGATATTTGCTCGAAGTGATCACAGCCATGCGTGAGCGAGTTAGCTTCGTGAAAGATTTCACTGAGAAGAGTCCGTATTTCTTCAGCCCGCCCGAGGAATACGATCCGGCTGTCATCAACAAGAGATGGAAACCCCAGTCAGCAGAATATTTGGGAGAGTTGAGCGAAGCGTTCTCAAAGATGAGCGATCCGCAAAAAGGGGATTATGAGGACGCGTTGCACCGGACTGCCGAGTCGTTGAAAGTCGGCAACGGTGAATTGATCCATCCGCTGAGGCTGGCGGTCTCCGGCATGGGCGAGGGCCCCGGCTTGTTTGACATTGTGTCTATCATCGGAAAAGAAGAAACAATAAGAAGAATTAACTCGGCTATCGAAAGAATCAAGTGACATCCATGGAAGAAGACAAAGAATTGCCATCGAATGAATCTGCGGGCATGGCACCGGAAAAGAGAAATTTCATACGCGATATCATCGACGGCGATTTGAAGAGCGGAAAGTATGAAACTGTGCATACGCGCTTCCCTCCCGAACCGAACGGTTATCTCCATATCGGCCACGCAAAATCGATCTGCCTGAATTTCGGTACCGCAAAGGATTACAAGGGACTCTGCAATCTCAGGTTCGACGATACTAATCCGACCAAAGAAGATGTGGAATACGTCGAGTCGATACAGGAGGACATACGCTGGCTCGGCTTTGACTGGGAGAACCGGTTGTATTATGCCTCCGACTACTTCGAGAAATTGTACGATTACGCGGTGATCCTCATAAAGAAGGGGAAGGCATACGTCGACGATCTGAACGCCGACCAGATCAGAGAGCACAGGGGAACGCTGACAGAGCCGGGAAATGACAGCCCGTTCCGGAACAGGACGATCGAAGAAAACCTCGACCTCTTTCAGAGAATGAGGAAGGGCGAGTATCCCGACGGCTCAAAGACTCTGCGGGCGAAGGTAGACATGTCGTCGCCGAACATAAATATGCGCGACCCGGTGATGTACCGGATACTTCACGCGACACACCACCGCACCGGCGACAAGTGGTGCATATATCCAATGTACGACTGGGCACACGGGCAGTCCGATTCGATAGAGGGAATTACTCACTCGATCTGCACGCTCGAGTTCGAAGATCACCGGCCGCTTTACAACTGGTTCGTCGAACAGCTCGGGATTTTTCATCCGAGGCAGATCGAATTCGCCAGGCTGAATCTCACATACACTGTGATGAGCAAGAGGCGCCTGCTGCAATTAGTGCAGGAAGGACATGTGAATGGCTGGAACGATCCGAGGATGCCGACGATTTCCGGGCTCCGCCGGCGCGGTTATACGCCGGAGTCGATAAGGCTATTCGCCGATCGCATCGGTGTGTCGAAGGCGGACAGCGTGATAGACGTGTCCGTTCTCGAAGATTGTCTCAGGGCGGACCTGAACAAGCGGGCGCAGCGTGTCATGGCGGTCCTTCACCCGATCAAACTTGTGATCGAGAATTATCCCGACGGACAGGTGGAAGAGCTCGAAGCGGTCAATAATCCGGAAGACGAGTCGATGGGAACGCGCAAGATACCATTCTCGAAAGTGCTCTATATTGAACAGGATGATTTCCGGGAAGATCCGCCGAAGAAATATTTCAGGCTGTCCCCCGGCGCGGAAGTCAGGCTCCGCTACGCGTACATCATCAAGTGCACCGGAGTCGTGAAGGATCCCAAAACGGGGGCGATCATGGAATTGAAATGTACCTATGATCCCGATACGAAGAGCGGTTCACCCGCGAGCCAACGGAAAGTGAAGGGAACGATACACTGGGTATCTGCGCAGCACGCAATTGATGCCGAAGCAAGAGTTTACGACAGGCTCTTCAATGTCCCGGATCCGAGCGGCGAAAACTGGAAACAATCGCTCAACCCCGACTCGCTTGAACTAGTAA
>JAJYOS010000391.1 GCA_021796055.1 Bacteroidota bacterium | reverse complement strand
CTCACCACCATTTTCCAACTGCCTGTTGCCAGGAGTGATGTTCTTGTCGAGACATTGCAGAGGTTGCGGAGCGAGCTCGGCTTCAGGGTATTTGCAGCTCATCCTCAGTCGGGATCCCTTGGCGTTACAGAATCAGACCTGACCGGCAATGCCTGCTTCGTATTCGGGAGTGAAGGTGATGGGATTTCGCCGCGCGTGCTTGCAGCTTGCGATGACCGCATCAAGATACCGATGAAAAACGATGTCGACTCGATAAATGTCGCCAGTTCCGTGGGGGTAGTATTGTATGAGGCGGCGAGACAAAGAAACGTGTGATTCATGTCTTCAGATGGAGGAATAATTCGTGACTCTCATTCCAATTGACGGCTATCCCTGCGGTTCGGATAGTCAGCGTGAGGCGCTCTGCCTCCGTTTCATCGGCGATTGCCGGAATTTTTGATGTTTTGAGCGAATTCTCCCGGCATAGTCATTGCCATATGATGGATGGCGTCATACCTGAACTCAAGCAATGATTCGGAACGCCCACTGAAAGTTTAGAAAATGTTGGTGAGGAGGAAGCGATGTGTCTTGGAATTCCCGGCAGAGTTACAAGGATAGATGAGGAACCGAGAAGCCTGACCATGGGTAAGGTCGACTTTGGAGGCATATCAAAGGAGGTCTGTCTTGCTTATGTCCCGGAGGTGAAAGTCGGAGACTATGTCATCGTCCACGTCGGTTTTGCTATCAGCATTCTGAATGAGGAAGAAGCCGGGGAGGTTCTTAAATGTTTTGAGCAAGGAGGGTCTCCGCGGGAATCGACAGCAGGCCCGGGAACTGCAGAAGCGGGAATGGAAGATGCATGAGCTATCCATCGCCGAGAATGTATTTGAAATTGCCGGGGAATCTCTTATCATAAATAGAGGGAAGAAGCTCAGAAGCGTGAAGATCAAAGTGGGCGAACTCGCCGGCGTCGTCCCGGAATCTCTCCAATTCTGTTTTACAGCGATAGCAAAGGGGACGGCGATGGAAGACGCAAAACTAAAGATTGAGAAGATGCCAATCATCGTTCACTGCTTCGACTGCGGCAAAGACTCCACCGTCGGAAACTTCATATTCCAATGTCCGGGCTGTGAAAACCCAAACGTTGAGGTAATCTCAGGAAACGAACTTCAGGTTGTAGAAATTGAAATTGATGTCTAGAAAGAGAGAGGGAGCGAAGTGGCGGAGTCGCAAATCGGAACGATCGTGGCTTGTCTCTTATTGAAGGGAGCCGGTAATAAGTGAAAGGAGAAGTATGGCCATTGTAACCATCGAACGAAAAGTCCTGGAGAAAAACGACGAGCTTGCGGAGCAGAACAGGGAACTGTTCAGGAAGAGCGCTACTTTTGTAATCAATCTTGTCAGCTCACCGGGCTCCGGAAAGACGAGCCTTCTTGAAAAAACGATCGAGAGTCTGAAAGGGAAGATAAAGATCGCAGTGATTGAAGGCGACGTGCAAACAGACCTCGACGCGCAGCGGGTTGCAAAGTTTGATGTCCCCGTCGTTCAGCTAGTGACCAATGGTGGTTGTCATCTCGATGCGAAGCTCGTCCAGGACGCAGTCTCCAGGCTTGAACTCGACGGAGTGAATCTACTTGTGATCGAGAACGTAGGTAACCTAGTCTGTCCCGCGGGTTATGATCTCGGTGAGGCGATGAAGGTCGTCGTTGCCAGCACAACTGAGGGAGACGACAAGCCGCTGAAATACCCGGCGATGTTCCGCAATGCGTCGGTCTTGATCATAAACAAGATCGACCTCCTTCCTTACCTTAACTGCAATCTCGCAGAATTGAAAAAGAACGCTCTCCAGATTAATCCGAATCTGGCAGTCTTCGAAGTATCATGTACGACAGGTTCCGGAATAAAGGAGTGGTCGGATTGGCTGTTCGCCAGGACATAAGAACTCCGGTTGCCCGGCTTCGCATTTCCATCCATGGGGCCGTGCAGGGAGTGGGATTCAGGCCGTTTGTTTACAGGCTCGCTGGAGAAATGGGACTTAACGGGTGGGTCCTTAATTCATCACAAGGCGTATTCGTCGAAGTGGAAGGCGAACCTCCGGCACTTGATATGTTCGTATCTCGTCTCCAAAGGGAGAAACCGGCACGCGCTTACATCCAGGGATTCGAGAGCTCGGTTCTTGATCCGGTCGGATACACTCGGTTTGAAATAAAAGAGAGTGATTCCGGCGGCGAAAAAAGCGCGATCGTGCTGCCTGATATTGCCACCTGCCCCGTATGCACTGCCGAGATATTCGATCCGTCCGACAGAAGATATCTTTACCCGTTCACCAACTGTACAAATTGCGGTCCGCGTTTCAGCATAATGAGAGGATTGCCTTATGACAGGCCGAACACGACCATGTCGGCATTCGAGATGTGCGATGAGTGCAGGGCAGAGTACATAGATCCCTCAAATCGCAGGTTCCATGCGCAGCCGAATGCGTGTCCCTCTTGCGGTCCGCATCTCGAATTGTGGGAGAGTTCCGGAGAAGTCTTGGAGATGCGGGATGCGGCGATAACGAAGGCGGCGGAGGCCATCCGTGCCGGGAAGATCGTGGCGATGAAAGGGATCGGAGGATTTCAGCTCCTCGTCGACGCACGGAATGAAGATGCAGTGAAGCGTCTCCGTGCTCGCAAGCATCGCGAAGAGAAACCGTTCGCCCTGATGTACCCATCGCTTGAACAAGTCGAACGAGATTGCGAAATATCGGAGCCTGAGGGACGGCTGCTTCTGTCTCCTGAGTCACCGATCGTCCTGATCTTGCGAAGGAGTGAAAGCCCCGCAAACTATGAGTCTGTAGCTCCCCGCAATCCGTATTTCGGTGTGATGCTTCCATATTCGCCGCTCCATCATATCCTGATGCACGAACTGAATTTCCCAATCGTCGCGACAAGCGGGAATATTACTGACGAGCCGATCTGCATCGACGAACATGATGCGTTGAAGAAATTAGGAGGGATCGCAGATTTCTTGCTCGTGCACGACAGACCGATCGAGCGGCAGGTCGATGATTCCGTGATCCGGGTGATGGCTGGCAGGCCCCAAATTATCCGTCGCGCCCGCGGATTTGCTCCATTTCCCATCGAACTAAGTTCAGCCACCAGCGACCTTGAATCCCAAATTGTCCTCACTACGGGAGGGCATTTGAAGAACTCGATTGCGATGAATTCAGGGAGGAATATTGTCGTAAGCCAGCACATCGGCGACTTATCGACTCATGAAGCATTTCAGGCGTTTGAGAAAACGACGAAGGATTTTCAAAAATTGTACGAAGCGTCTCCCTCTCTGATTGTTCATGATTTGCATCCTGATTATCTGTCTTCCCGGTTTGCGCATAGACTGTCAGCTTCACGGGATTCATTGTCTTCTTTTGGGGTTCAGCATCATTTTGCTCATGTCGCATCGTGCATGGCCGAGAACGGTCTCGACGGCGAGGTGTTGGGCATTTCGTGGGATGGAACCGGTTACGGTGAGGATGGCACGATATGGGGCGGTGAGTTTCTGGTGACAGATGGAAAAACATACGACAGGGCAGCTGCGTTCCGGACATTCAGGCTGCCTGGTGGAAATGCCTCGATAAAGGAGCCGCGTCGGACTGCGCTTGGTGCGCTCTACGAAATTCTTGGAGACGCAGTTTTTGAGATGAAAGGCATCGCACCGGTTGCTGCCTTTGATTCACGCTCGCTTCTGGTTCTGAGGAAGATGCTTGGCGGAGGGGTGAATTCGCCTTTGACATCAAGCGCCGGGCGGCTTTTCGATGCGGTAGCATCCCTGGTGGGAATCCGACAGGTCGTCAACTTTGAAGGACAGGCGGCCATGGAGCTCGAGTTTGAGCTCAAAGGGGTGGATACCGGCGAGTCGTATGAATTTGAGATAGTTGGAGAAACCAGGCCGGAGTCAGGAGACAGGAGATATTTTGAACCTGCCCATATCGTGAATTGGGAACCGGCGTTCATTGCGATTCTTGCGGACCTTTCGGCGCATGTGTCCTCTGGAGTGATTTCCGCCAGGTTTCACAACACGCTGTGCGAAATTGCGGTTGACGTTGCAAAACATGCAGGCATAGACAGAGTTGTGCTCAGCGGCGGATGTTTCCAGAACAAATACCTGACCGAACGTGTCGTAAAAGAGCTGGGTAGAAATGGGTTCAGGGCTTATTGGCACCAGCGAGTGCCGACGAATGATGGAGGAATCTCGTTGGGACAGATGTTTGTAGCCCTACAAAGGCTGAGAAAGCCGGGTGAGCGGAATGATAAAAGCGGGAAAGAAGAAGTTGGAAATGATAACCAAGAAGTCAGGATCCGGAACTCAGAGGCCGGAAATTACAGGTAAGAAAGGGAAGAGCTTCAGCCGAGAGCTGACGGCCAAAAGCTAAACGCCATGAAGTACATCGATGAATACAGAAACGCCGCGACCGCGAAGAAGTATGCAGAATCGATACGCAGCATAACCACGCGCGAGTGGACGATGATGGAGATTTGCGGAGGCCAGACTCACGCGATAGTTAAATTCGGGATCGACCAATTGCTTCCTGATGAGATCACGCTTGTACACGGGCCCGGATGCCCGGTGTGCGTCACGCCCCTGGAAATTATCGATAAGGCAATCTCGATTGCAGCGCGCAAGGAAGTTGTTTTCACCTCCTTCGGAGACATGCTGAGGGTGCCGGGATCCGCAAAGGACCTGCTGACAGTCAAGTCCGAAGGCGGCGATGTCCGAATTGTCTATTCTCCTCTCGATGCACTGAAAATTGCCCGAGAGAACCCGGCAAAAAGAGTCGTATTCTTCGCAGTCGGGTTCGAGACGACCGCACCGGCAAACGCCATGGCAGTCTGGCAAGCGAGAGAACTCGGAGTGAAAAACTTCTCCGTTCTTACCTCTCATGTTCTCGTTCCTCCGGCTGTGGAGGCAATTCTCTCCTCTCCTTCGCATCTTGTTCAGGCGTTCCTTGCTGCCGGCCATGTTTGTACGGTCATGGGATTTGAAGATTATTTCCCGATAGCGGAAAAATACAGATCGCCCATAGTGGTCACCGGTTTCGAGCCGGTTGATATCCTCCAGGGAATTTACATGGCTGTCAGACAACTCGAGGAAGGGCGAGTCGATGTGGAAAACCAATACTCACGTGCCGTCCTAAGGGAAGGGAACATCACGGCCAAGAGGCTCCTGTCTGAAGTGTTCGAAGTTGTCGATAGAAAGTGGCGCGGCATCGGAATGATACCAAAGAGTGGCTGGGGATTGAAGCCTGAGTTTGCCGAACACGATGCTGAGAAGATCTTCGATGTCGCTGGAATTGAAACGCAGGAATCTCCGGTGTGCATAGCCGGAAAGATCATGCAGGGCTTGAAGAAGCCGCACGAGTGCGCTGCGTTCGGCAGAGACTGCAGGCCGGAGCATCCGCTCGGTGCACCGATGGTGTCATCCGAGGGAGCATGTGCAGCATATTACCATTACGGAAAATTTCGCGGAATTGCGGGAGAAGCGGTCAGATGAAGGGGGGGTCGTCAAGTCCTGCGAGGAAACGAAACTGCTGCTTAATTTTGCACTTGACCGGGGTTACGAAGGATAACGAACATGGAAAATAAACAATCATTGAATCTCGACAACGGCTTTGCCTGCCCGATACCGAAGTCGGATTATGCCAATATTCTCCTGGCCCATGGCAGCGGCGGGAAAATGACTCATCAGCTGATCGAGGAAATGTTTCTTCCTCAGTTCAGGAACGAGCTCCTCGATCAGCTGCATGACGGGGCGGTCTTCACGATCGGCGAAGAGAAAGTCGCCTTCTCGACCGATTCGTATGTGGTTAATCCCATCTTCTTCCCGGGCGGAAACATAGGTGAACTGGCAGTGAACGGTACCGTGAACGATATTGCGATGTGCGGGGCAAAGCCACTTTATCTGTCTGCCGGATTCATAATCGAAGAAGGCCTGCCCGTAGAAGATCTCTGGAAGATCGTTCTCTCGATGAAAGAGGCCGCCCAGAAGGCGGGTGTGCTTCTCGTCACCGGCGACACCAAAGTGGTGGATCGCGGGAAGGGCGACAAACTTTTCATAAATACATCGGGTGTCGGATTGGTCGCTGGCGGCGTCGAAATAGGTCCTAAAAGAATACAAGCTGGAGACAAGATTATAGTGAGCGGTGAGATAGGGCTGCATGGTATTGCCATAATGTCAGTCCGGGAGGGGCTGGATTTCGAGACCGTCATAAAAAGCGATACTGCGCCGTTGAACGGTCTGGTTGACGGGATGCTCAATGCAGGCGGTGAAATTCACGCTCTCCGCGATCCAACACGCGGAGGTGTAGCAACGTCGCTCAACGAATTAGCCCAACAGTCGGGACTGGGATTGATTGTCGACGAAGAAGCTATCCCGATTCCCGATGATGTCAAGGGAGCCTGTGAGCTTCTCGGGCTCGATCCTCTGTATATCGCTAACGAGGGTAAGCTT
>JAJYOS010000390.1 GCA_021796055.1 Bacteroidota bacterium | reverse complement strand
CGGGATAATGAACGGCTCACGAACAGGCGGTGATGTCGAGCTCGGCTGGAGCGGTTTTATGACTTCACTTGAAGCGACGATGCACCAGTATTTTCTTCACAACGTCGCCTGGTACTGTGACCCCGACGTTTTGCTCCTGCGCTACCCTCTCACGCTCGATCAGGCACGCGCCTGGGCGACCCTGCAGGGCCTTACCGGAGAAGCGCTGATGTCGAGCGACCGCCTTCCGGATCTCTCCGCCGACAGGGTCGAGATCCTGAAGAGCGTATTCCCTGCACAGGATATCCGACCGTTGGATCTCTACCCGTCGAAAACGATGAAGCACATCTGGGATCTCAAGATCCATCACCTGGGAAGGGATTACGACGTCGTGGGTCTCTTCAATTTCGATATGGACAAAGCCAAAACGCTTTTTCTGAAATGGAAAGACCTCGGTTACGATGACACCTCGCTTGTCCAGGTCTTCGATTTCTGGAACAAAGAATACCTGGGTGCGTGGCGGAAGGGCATCGCGCTTACGATTCCACCGACGAGCGTCCGTGTCCTCACTCTCCTGAAGAGCAACGGGCACATCCAGCTTATCTCTACCAACCGGCACATTACACAGGGGTATCCGGATCTCGTCTCGCTTGAATCGAGCGGCAACGTGTTTAGTGGAAAGAGTAGAGTTATCGCCGGCGCACCATACGCGCTGTACTTCGCCTTTCCCCGTGGAGAGAATTTCAAGGTCGGTCCTGCGAGGGCGGGAGAGCTGAGGGTGAAGGCGGATAACCATCAGGGCTGGGCGAGAATTGAATTCACCTCCCCGAAAACTACCGAAGTGAACTGGGAAGTTTCGTTCGCCCCCGCCGATTATTACCACTACCCAGTCAGTACTCCGTATGGATTGAGTGTGGTGGGCAAGAGCCTTGATGAGGTTGAAGTCCATTGGGCCGACCAATATAACTTGAATATGGGCTGTGAAGTTTATCTCAACGGCGATCTTGCAGGCTACACGCCGACAAATATCTTCCCGCTGGCAGGGCTGAATCCCGATTCGAGTTACGAGGTCTCGGTGAAATCGGTATGGGAAGACGGCAGGGAGAGTAACGATGCGGTATCGCAACGGTTCAAACCGAAATCACTTCTTCCCGACAACATCTATTTAAGCGAACTCCACCCGGTCTACGCGACCATAGGCTGGGGGACACTCGGCATCAACAGATCTGTTATGGGAAGCAAGATGTCGATCGACGGCCGAATTTATGAGCATGGTCTCGGTACTCACGCGAACTCTGACATCCTATTTAACGTTGATAATTTATACGCCAGGTTCACTGCCGCTGTGGGGCTCGATGACAATAACGGCAGCAAGGACGGAAGCGTTGAGTTCTTTGTATATGGTGACGGCCACGAATTATGGCATAGCGGCGTGATGACGCACGCCAGCGGTGCGACGCCAGTATCGATCGACATAAAAGGGGTAAAGCATCTCCTTCTGAAAGTCACTGGCGCAGGCGACGGGATCGCTTATGACCACGCCGACTGGGCGAACGCACGACTGGAAAACCTGAGCAGGTAACGAATGTGCCCGCGGGGCTGCTTGATAGCCACGCCTCTTCGGAGAATTGATTCTCCACACGCGGACCTCACTCGTCTATGTCACAAGCATCTCGCCGTGCCTTTTTCCTAAAATTATTCCGGAGATAAAATGAAAGCTATTTCAGTGAAACCGGCGACGACTGCAGTTCAGCTGGTCGATCGCCCCGAACCTAATATCAATGCGCCCGACGAAGTGAAGGTAAAAATCATCCGTGTCGGTATTTGCGGAACGGATCGCGAAGAAACGGCGGGAGGCAGATCGTTAGCGCCGCAAGGGAGCCCGGACCTCGTCCTCGGACACGAGATGTTCGGCAAAGTTGTCGAAGTCGGAAAGTCCGTGACGAGAGTGAAGGCGGGCGATTTTGTCGTCTTTACCGTGAGGCGGGGCTGCGGCAAGTGCCTGCCATGCACGATGAATCGCTCGGATATGTGCCTGACAGGCGAATACCATGAGCGAGGTATCTGGGGGCTGGACGGTTACCAGACCGAATTTGTGGTGGACAAGGAACAATATGCCGTGCATGTCCCGTCAGAATTGGAACCCGTTGGAGTCCTGACCGAACCCGCATCGGTGGCAGAGAAGGCAATCGACGAGGCGGTGAGGGTCCAGTCGGCCCGGCTCCCCGATGCCGGTGCGACCCCTGGTTGGCTGTACGGCAAGAGATGTCTCATCGCCGGACTCGGCCCGATCGGGTTGCTGGCTGCCATCCCGCTGGTTTTGCGCGGCGCGGAAGTGTATGGGCTCGACATAGTTGACGAGAATACCCCACGCCCTCAGTGGCTGAAGAAGATAGGCGGGAAATATATCGACGGAAGAAAGATCCCGGCGCAAAAGGTCGCTGATTCGGTGGTGCCGATGGATTTGATCCTGGATGCGACAGGAGTCGCGCCGGTAGAGCTCAGTCTGCTCGAAGCGCTTGCACTCAACGGCGTATATGTGTTGACCGGAGTCCCCGGTGGTGACCGCGCGCTCCAGGTCGACGGAGCGGACCTCATCCGACGGCTTGTACTTAAGAACCAGGTCATGATCGGAAGCGTGAATGCCGCGCGGGATCATTTTCAGATGGCGGTCGATGACCTTACCCACGCAAGGCTCCTCTGGGGTGATCATTTGAATAAGCTCGTCACTAACAGACATCGGTTCGACGACTTCGTCTCAGCGTTTCAGCACCATGGTCAGGATGAAATAAAGGCCGTGATTGAGTGGTGAAAGAATTGCCATAGCCGGGTTGCATCTTGATTGCCGGGAGCGTTTTGCAGCTTGTGAGGCGGCCCCGTCGCCTCACGTTCTTAATCCCGTCCTCTTACGGTTGAACGCGATTAAGCTCCGTGAAGCATTCCCTTCTCGTTCCACGGGGACGTTGTTTGGCACTGCCCGGTTAGGTATATTTGTCACAGTTGATATCCTCTTGCCCTTCTGAAGACTACTACTATAAACCATTGAATGCGGATCAAGCGATAACTATGTCTCAAAATCAGCCGGTGAAAAAATATCTAATCACATCTGCCCTGATGGGATTCGGCCATCTGAGGGCGGCACATAATATTTCCAGCTACAGTCACGCGCCCGTCGTGAGAGTTGACAGGGAGCCCAACGTAAATGCTGTCGACAAATTCGTCTGGAGCGGGTCTCAGTATCTGCACAGCTATGCATCCAGAGGTGCGGAAGGCCGGGGCGGGCTCCTTTATAAATGGTTCGAAGGAGTGATGAGCATTCCCGAGGACCATCAAGCTCCGTCCATGACCGAATCGAACTTCATTCACTTGTTGAAGCGGTTTGGGGTGGGTAAAACTTTCTATCGTGACTTGAATGGCTCTTCGACACCGCTTCTCCACACATTCTATCTGCCGGCAATGCTCTCCTTGTATTGGAAGTACAGTGGGAAGAACTTCCTTCTCCTGTGTGACACTGATTTTCACCGGGTGTGGGTACCGACTGATCCCACCGTCGGAAATCTCGAGTATTTTGTGCCCATTCTCGGATCGGCCGACACACTCATGTCGTACGGTGTGCCCCGGGACAGGATTCATGTGACGGGATTTCCTCTTCCGCCGGCAAGCACGGGCGGCAGGGACCTCGGAACTTTGATTTCGGATTTTGAGGTCAGGCGAATGAGACTAGGGGCCGATTCCTCCGTCCCTCTCACAATCATGTTTCCTTTCAGCGGAGCTGGCGCGTACTCCAATATACTGGCCGACCTGGTAAAGACAATCCTGGATGATCTTCGTGAGGGGAGTCTGCGGCTGATGGTGTCGTGTGGAAATAACGAGCACGCTCTCAGGAATGCGGAGAATATCTTCACGAACTACGGGCTGGATGAATCGGAGTTTGCCGAGATAATGTTCGACAAGGATATTTTCGGCTCATTCGATAGGTTCAACAGGGCGCTGAAGTCGGCGGACCTGATCATCACCAAGCCAAGCGAGATGGTCTTCTATGCCGGACTCGGGATCCCGATGGTGTTCCTGCCGCCGATTGGGGCTCATGAAGCGAAGAACCGCCGCTACCTGATCGAGAACAAATGTGCAGTCGACATGGGCGCGGTCTCGGAATTTCCTCTGTGGCTTGACGAGGCCCGGCGGAGTGGAAAGCTGTTGGAATTCGCCGAGATGGGGTATAGGAATATCCCCAAGACAGGCGCTTACGAAATAGACGATATTATGGGGAGCGTCTGAAGGGATAAGAGAGACTCAAGGACCGCAAAGAAGGAGAAGGCATTCCCCCTGTTTCCGTTTCAATGAGTAGACTTCTAATGCGCTATTCGTGTGTAGGGAGCAGCAGCGTGTTGTGTGTAATCCTCACAGGGTTTCCACGCCATTTCGTCCTTCGGTTGACAAGTGGGACCGGCCACGTGGAAGCTATAACCAGGTCCTTAACCGGCGCCGCCAGGCAGTGTCGCATTCCGAGGCCGCTCCGGAGAGTCGCGTTCACATAAGAATCGCCGACTATTTTTGCCCCCCAGCAAAGAGCGGTCACGAGTGACGCTTCATAAGAGAACCCGGAAACTACCGCGAACAGGAGGGACCAGAATGAGAAATTTAGGAGCAGCTCGCCGAAGTAGGCAGGCTTGTTGAGATTCCACCTGAGCTGCGCCCAGCGGGTGTGCCGGTTCAGGAATCGTTTCAAAGTCCAGGAATGATTAGTCGTGCTGATCACATGGGGTGCCACGACAACCTTGTAACCGTGCTTCCTGTACATTTTTCCCATCATGTAATCTTCGGCCAGATAGTTCCTAAGCTCCCAAATTCCTCCCAACCGATCGAACTGCGATTTTCTGAAGAAGATTGATTTCCCGACCACTATTTCTCTGTCCAGGAAACCGAGGAGGCTGACGTTTCCTATGACGAAGGAATTAAGATGCAGATTCTCAAGCAGCGCGCCGACACTGTCACCGCCGACACCTTTGATAAGATTTGTGACCAACCCAACCCGGTTGTCGTTGAAATACTTTATGTTGTCCCTCAAGTAGTTCTCGTTGACCATGACGTTGCTGTCGCTGATTACCATATAGTCGTGGTTTGCGTGCGGCATCATGCCGTAAAGGTTGTTGATCTTCGGGTTGTAACCGAGCGTGCGGTCGCTCACTATACATGTGATGTTCTTGTCCGGGAATTCGTGCGTCAATTGTTCGGCAAGTTCTATCGCGGGATCGTCCGGCGACTGGATACCGATGACGATTTCATAGTCGGGATAATCCTGATTGATGAAGGAAAGGAGGTTCTCATATAAGTTGCCGTCAACTCCGTTAACAGGCTTCAGGATTGAAATAGGCGGGAGAAATTCGTTGCTCCCGGTGCAATCCGGGCGCTTCCTCCGTGTCGAGAGAACTTTGAGGGTAGTCGCGAGAAGGGTTATCAAGTAATAGGCTAACCCGACACCGATTATCAATCCGAAGAATTCCATCATAAGCAACCTTTCCTTTTTCCTACGTAATAAGCTAAATGAATGTTAATCGCGTGTGACCCCGGCGTGAAATTACGCTTACGTTTTGAAGCTTCGAGATAAGTTCGTTTGCGGCTTTTGTGACGGTTTATGTGCCCGCCTGGGAGTGGGCTATCTTGAAGTTGAAAAACAGAACACGTGCCGACTTTCGGCATCCCGCTTATCCGATTTTCGTATTAATGTGCGGGAGATAACACAGAGCAATGCAAGATTACCGCGGATCGGATTATTATTAATGAATAATCCGCGAGAATCCCTGCTTTTTCCCTATGATCCGCGTGCAAGTATTGGACGCTAGATCCAACCGCATACCATGCAGGCCGATCTGTTTCCATCGAAGGTAGCCCACCGCCCCCGTCTGCCGAAATTTGCACATTTCCGAATATTGTGCATATCTTTAATTGGTGGCAGTAGAGTTCGGAATGCCGGAATGAAGTTCTGTAAGCCGCGCTGGGATAATAAAGTGCGCTTCAGCCTGTACTGAAGCTGCGTGTGTTCGGAATTTGGACGACAAGTGGCTAAAGAAGTCGTGTTGCCGAAAGGAACTCAGTCTTTGCAGAGATATTCTGTTGCCAGAAACTTCAGAAGGAGAGCATGAAGGACGCGGACAATAAGGCCGGGGTTTCAAAATCGCCGACAGTGAAGGCTTGGTTTGATACAATCGCGGTTAACTTTCCCCCCGGTGAGCTTCATCTTTTCAGCAAAGACCTGAGATATTTATCCATCAGTCGCGGCAAGCAGAAGAAGCGTGCGGGAACCGGGCGTTTCCCCGTGAATAAATCCGTGTTTGATATCGTCGACAAAGAGCTTGCTGCCTTGATCACGAGTAATCTTGACAGGGTGCTCCACGGAGAGACGGTTTCATTCGAAGCGGAGCACAAGGGGAGCAGGTACATCTCTCACGCAATTCCGATGCGCGATCCATCCACTGGGGAGATGTATGTCCTCCTTCAC